>JBHHXQ010000054.1:0-12689 GCA_046757105.1 Candidatus Krumholzibacteriia bacterium | reverse complement strand
CCCACACTGGCCTGCGGCACGGCCTCGTGCGCCGCGATGGCGGCGGCCGTGCGGCTCGGCCACGTTCGCCAGCCGCGGGCGCGCGTCCACCTGCCCGGGGGCAGCGTCGAGGTCCACGCCGACGAGCGCGGCGACGTGTGGCTGTCGGGGCCCGCCTCCTACGTCGCCGAGGGAACCCTGGCCGCCGATCTGCTGCACGCGGCCACGAGCTGAGCGCGATCCGCGCCGCTACTTCCGCTCGCCGCGCATGAACTGCATGGCCAGCTCCACGTCCTCGCGGCTGCCGATGAACAGCGGCGTCCGCTGATGCAGGTCCTGCGGATCGATGTCGAGGATGGGCTGCTCGCCATCCGTGGCCGCACCGCCGGCCTGCTCGACCACGAACGCCAGCGGGTTCGCCTCGTAGAGCAGCCGCAGCTTGCCCTGCGACGCCTTCTTCTCCTTCGTGTCGGCCGGATACATGAAGACGCCGCCGTAGACCAGCGTGCGGTGGAAGTCGGCCACCAGGGAGCCGACGTAGCGCGCGCTGTAGGGATGCCGCCCCTGCTCGTTGCCGCCCTTGATGTGGTCGATGTAAGCGCGCACCCCCGGGGCCCAGTAGTTGTAGTTGCCCTCGTTGGCGCTGTAGATCTTGCCGCGCGCCGGGATCTGCATCTGCGGGTGGGAGAGCAGGAACTCGCCGACGCTCGGATCGAGCGTGAAGCCGTGGACACCCTGGCTCGTCGTGTAGACGAGCATGGTGCTCGGCCCGTACACGAGGTAGCCGGCGCAGACCATGTTGCGTCCCGCCTGCAGCAGATCGCTCAAGGTGCCGTCTTCTCCCGGGGTCCGCTTGCGGTAGATCCCGAAGATCGTGCCGATGTTCACGTTTGCATCGATGTTCGAGGAGCCGTCGAGCGGATCGAAGACGAAGACGTAGGGTCCCTTCTTGAACGCCTGCGGAATCGGAATCAGGTCGGCCATCTCCTCGGAGGCCATCACGCAGAGATGACCGGTGTGGTCGAGCGCCTTGACGATGGTGTCGTTCGCGAAATCGTCCAGCTTCATGACCTGCTCACCCTGGACGTTGATCTTGCCGGCCTGGCCCAGGATGTCGACCAGTCCCGCCTTGTTGACCTCGCGCGAGATGACCTTCGCCGCGATGGTGAGCTCGATCAGCAGACTCGTGAACTCTCCTGTGGCCTGTGGAAAACGTTGCTGGCACTCGACGATGAAGCGGGAAAGGGTCATGCCCTTCTGCATCACCATGAACGGGCTCCCTCGGGACGTGCGGGTTGGGCCCCCGCACGGTGCTGTGGGACGAAGCCTTGCGACTCATGGACTACTTGATGGGCGGCAGTATACGCGGGAAGGCAGCCGATCTCAACGGGAGGAGTCCTTCTCGGCCTCGGCGCCGACGGGCACCGGCCGAGCGTCCCTGGCGCGCGGTGGCTCGGCCTGTGCGAGGCTGGAATCGCGGTAGCCGTAGTACTTGTGCCCGTAGTAGTAGGGCAGGACCTCGGCGTGGTTGTTCACGACGACGCCCATGATGTTCGCGTCCACGTCGTGAAGGACGTCCCGGGCCCGCAGGACGAGCTCGCGCGGCGTGACGCCGGCCATCACGACCAACAGGACACCGTCCATCTCCTGGCAGAGGATCACCGGATCGCTTACAGGGATGACGGGCGGGCTGTCGACGACCACCGTGTCGAAGTAGAACTTCAGCTCGCTGAACACCTCGCCCAGCCGGTGGGTGTCGAAGAGGTACGAGGGCGCCGCCTCGTGGCGGCCCGCGGACATCACCTTCAGCGCGTCGAGTGGCGTGTCGCGAACGCAGTCCATGATGTCGCGCCGTCCGGCCAGGCATTCGGCCAGGCCGGGCTCGCGCGTCACGCCGAAGTGCTTGTGGATGCTCGACTTCCGGAGATCGGCGTCGACGAGGATCGTCTTGGTCTTCTTGTGACGGGCGACCGTCATCGCCAGGTAGGTGGACACCGTGCTCTTGCCCTCGCTCATGCTGGCGCTGGTGACCATGAAGCACTTCGTGCTGGTGCCGCGCGTCTTCTGGCGCATGCGACTGTAGAGCCGGCGCATCTCGATGGCCAGCGCCGACTCCTCGGCGAAGACGTCGAAGATCGTGGGCTTCGCTTCGTGCTTCTTCACACCGGGTCTCCCTCTAGTTGCCTGCGGACGGAGTCCGACTGTCGCTTGGGCCCGCGGATCCCCCGGGCGCCGCCGGGGTCGAGCCGCCGCTGGCGCCCGCCGGCGACGACGCGTCGTCCCCCGTCCACCACGGGAGCGATCGCGGCTCGACCGCGGGCGCCGAATCCCCGGGGCCGGCTGGGGCTGTGCTGGACGCGGTGTCGCGCTGCAGGATCGCTTCGATGCGGGCCTGCGGCACGGCCACCTTCTGCTTGCGCAGCAGTCGTTCGTAGAGCGCCATGCCTCCCAGAACCACGAAGAGGATGACGAACGAGCTGGCGAGCAGCCACTTGCGCTTCCGGTTGCTCGGGATGCTTCCGAACGGCAGCCCCTCGGTGACGCGTGGCACGGTGCCCACGACGTGCAGACCCAGAACACGCTCGATCTCCTCGATGTCCTTGAACGACTTGTCGAGGTACTCGACCGCGAAGATCGAGCCGAGCCCGCCGGCCAGCGCCAGCAGGAACGCCAGCGCCACCAGACGCCGCTTGTTGGGACGCACCGGCGAGACCGGCTTCTCGGCCGGATCGACGATGCTGACGCCACCGCCGAGCTGAGTGGCCATGATGGTTTCGGAGAGCTCGGCGCTCTGCAGGGTGCGCTCGAAGGTCTCGAGGCTCATGCGCGCCGACGTCACGCGCTCCTCCAGGGCGCGCAGCTGCAGCTCCTTCTCCGGCTGCTCCTCCGCCTTGGCGCGATAGGCGCGGATCTTCTCTTGCAGGCTCGAGGCCTTCGCCTGCTCGATGTCGAGGAGGACACCCTCGTAGGCGTACTCCGCAATCTTGTCGCGGTAGAAGGCGTCCGTGGCCGCGTACTCGAGATCCACGAGCTCCGCCAGCCTGCGGCGCAGGGAAGACCGGATCATCCCGTCCGTCGCCAGCTCCCCACCCAGGACGACGCCACCACTGGCGCTGCGCATGCGCTCGAGGTCGGTGAGCAGGTCTTCCTCCGAGCTGACCCGCAGACGCCGGCCGAGGGCGAGGACGTCGCGCTGCCGGCGCAGCCCGCGCACGTCCGGCAGCGGATCGAAGACCCTGGCGAGCACGCCTCGCAGGTTGTCGATGCGCCGTTCGGCTTGCTCGAAGTCGAGCTGCATGCGGCGGTGGTAGTTCCTGGCTTGATTGATGTTGGCCACGTTGACCGGACTTCCGGCGCTCTGCTCCCGGATGAGCTGGGCTTGGAAGTCGCGCAGCTCCTTCTCGGCCTCCTCCAGGCGCTCGCGGTAGATGCGCGACTGCTGACTGGAGAACTTGAAGAGCTCGGCCAGCTTCTCCATGCGTTGGCGCTTGACCTCGTCCACGAAGCTGCGCGTGACGACCTTGGCCAGGAGGTACGCGTTCTCCGGGTCGTTGTCGTGCACGCTGATCTGGAAGGTGTTCGGAGCCGAGCTCTTCACCTTCAGCTTGCTGCGCAACCCGCGAACGAGGATTCGCATGGCGATCTCTTCGGTCGGCACGTCGGGCGTCCGTGTTTCGTGCAGCAGCTGCGACCGAGCCAGGATCGCCGGGTCGTTGTGCAGCCCCAGGTCGCGGGTGACCGTTTCGAGGAACTCGCGGCTCGTGAGCTGGCCCTTCACCTTGGCGAGCACGTCCTTGCGGCGGACGCGGCGATCCTCGTCGACGATCTGGCGCTCGAGCTCTCGATTGACCCGCGTGCGCCTCTCCAGATGGATCTTGGACGACGACACGTAGAGCGGGCTCATGAAGCGCACACCCACGACCGTGATGCTGGTGATGAAGACCACGGGAAGGACCACGAACAGCTTCCGGCGCCAGACGACACGCAGGTAGCGCACGAGGTCGAGCCTCGTGTCGTCGCCTTCGAGCCGACGCCGATCAGGACGGGGAGTCATGGATCTCCTCGGGATCGTTCTGGTGCCGCGGACGACCGGGCGTGCAGTGGTGTCCACGCGCGGATCCGACTGGACGTGGAACCGCGTGCGTCGAGCAAGAAGCACACCACGGGCCACAACCCACCCCAGTGCCGACTCCAGACCCGCGCAAGCGACGCAACGACCGACCCCGGCCAGGATGCAAGACCCGGTGCCGACAGCGCCTGTCACCGCAGGGCGGCGGCGCTCAGATGCGTCGCAGGTGCAGGCCCTTGAGGTACTCGCCTTCGAGGTGGGAGACGTTGACCGGATGGTCGAACCCGTGCCCGAGATGCTCGAGAAGCTGCGCCCTGACGCCGGCGTTCGCGGCCGCTTCGAACACCGCCATCTTGAACATCGTCGCATCGACGTACTGCGAGCACGAGAACGTGAACAGCTCCCCTCCCGGAGAGAGAAGCCGCAGGGCCTGGAGGTTGATGTCCTTGTAGCCGCGGCGCGCGGACTCCACCTGGTGCTTCTTCTTGGCGAACGCCGGCGGGTCCAGAACGATCAGGTCGTAGCGCTCGCCGGCCTCGCGCTTGTGGCGCAGCAGGTCGAAGACGTCGCCGTGCACCAGCTCGCCGGCGGGAAAACCGTTGAGCTCGAGGTTGCGGCGCAGCAGCTGGATGGCCGGCTCGCTGCTCTCGACGCTGGTGACCTCGGGCGCGCCACCGGCGCGTGCGGCCACCGAGAACGCGCCCGTGTAGGCGAAGCAGTTCAGCACGCGCCGGTCCCCGGCGCGCTGCCGCACCTTGGCGCGGTTGTCGCGCTGATCGAGATAGAAGCCGGTTTTCTGACCACTCTCGGGCTGCACGAGAAAACGCAGGCCATGCTCGCGGACCTCCAGCTCCGCGGGCAGGGCTTCGCCCCACAGAAGCCGCCGCCGCATCTCCAGGCCCTCCTCGCGGCGCACGGGCACGTCGCTGCGCTCGAAAATGGAACGTGGTGAGAGCTGCTCGACGAGGATCTCGACGATGCGGTCCAGCAGGCGCTCGGTGCCGGCGGTCAGCACCTGGACGACGACAACGTCGGCGTAGCGGTCGACGACCAGGCCGGGGAGGAAGTCCCCCTCGCCGCACACGACGCGGTAGGCATCGGTTTCGGGCGGGATGCAGCTCCTCCGCAGCTCGACGGCGGCCGCCACGCGCTCGCGCAGGAGCTCGTCGATGCCATCGATCTCGTGCCAGGCGAGCACGCGCACGGCCAGGCTGCGCCGCGGGTTCGCGTAGCCGATGGCGACGAACTTCCCTGCGGCGTCCTCGATGCGGCACAGGCTCCCCGGTTCGAGGTCGGGAAGCGCCTCGAAGGCGCCCGAGAACAGCCACGGGTGTCCGGCGCGCGCCGGCTTCTCGCGCCCCTTCTTCAGGCGAACGACGGGTAGCGTCAGCATGAGATCCGTCCCGGTTGATCACTCGCCACGGTACACCGGCTGGCGTTTCTCGGCGAAGGCCGCCAGGCCCTCGAGCCGGTCCTTCGTGGGCAGCAGACGCGCGTGGGCGGCCGCCTCGATGTCGAGCCCGGCAGCGAGGTCGCAGTCGAGCCCCGCGTCGATGGCGTGCTTCGATTGACGGACGGCGATGGGCGCCTGCTCGGCGATGCGCCGGGCCAGGTCGCGCGCGGCGGTCATGAGCTCCTGCGCCGGGACCACCCGGTTGGCCAGGCCGATCCGCAGCGCCTCGTCGGCATCCAGACGACGGGCCGTGAAGATCATCTCCTTGGCGCGGGCGATGCCGACGAGGCGCGGCAGGCGCTGCGTGCCCCCGGCCCCGGGCATGATGCCGACGCCCACCTCGGTGAGACCGACCGTTGCGTGCGACGCCAGGATGCGCAGGTCGCAGGCAAGAGCCAGCTCCAGACCGCCGCCGACGGCGACGCCGTTCACGGCTGCGATCGTCGGGAACGGCAGGCGCGCCACGGCGTCGAACGTCGTGCGGATCAGGTGGACATACGCGCGCGTCTCGTCGAGCGTCATGCTGCGGCGCTCCTTGAGATCGGCCCCGGCGCTGAGAGCCCGCGTGCCGGCGCCGGTGACGATGGCGCAGCGGATCGAGGTGTCCTGCCGCGCCGAGTCGACCTGGTGCCCGAGCGCCTGGAGCATGGGGCGGTTCAAGGCGTTCAGGACCTGCGGACGGTTCAGCGTCCACACCAGGACCGAGCCTTCACGCGCGGACCAGATCCACGGCGACGCATCGCTCATCGGCATCTCCCCAGAGTGAGCACGCGACCCGACCGCGGCGTTCGAGGATGGGTCCGGCCGACGATAGTCGGCCCCCGGCGCCGGATCAACCCGCGCGCCGCCGGACCGGGCCGTTCCTGGCAGCTGGCGTGGACCGGCGCTCGGTCACGCCGATTCCGTGCAATCTCAAATACGACAACAAGTTGTCCTGAATTGTCCGTTCCCGGCACGTGTCGGGCCGGGCCTCCCCCCCTTGCGTGCGGGTCGGGGTTTGCCGAATACTTCTGGGAATGCGGCGGGCCGGGGCTTGGCCCGCGCCGGCCTTTCGAACGGGGGCGGCGACAGCGAAGCGGCCCACCGGGGCCGGCTTCGGAACATCGGTTGCGATCGCCGCGAGCCCGCCCCGGGAGATGGTGCATGCCACAGCGTGGTCAGCTGCTGCTCGAGCCCGAGACGTTCCTCGATCGTCTCCTCGAGGATCTGCGCATTCCTGGCGAGGCGCTCGTGGTCACCCACGACAACCCGGACCCGGACTCGCTGTCGTCCGCCTACGGGCTGAAGGCGCTCTTCGAGGCCGAGCTCGGCCGCACCACCTGCATCGGCTACGGCGGCATGATCGGGCGGGCCGAGAACCGCACGCTCGTGGAGGCGTGCAGGGTTCCTGCGGTGCCGCTCGACGCGCTCGACTACAGCCGCTTCACGACGGTGGCCCTCGTCGACTCGCAGCCCGAGACCGGCAACAACTCGATTCCGGAGGACGTGCGGATCGACCTGGTGATCGATCACCACCCGCTGCGCGAGCAGACACCCGAACGCTCGCGGTGGGTCGACGTGCGCTCCGATTTCGGCGCTTCGGCGACCATCGTGGCCAAGTACCTGATGCGCAAGAACGTGCCGATCTCGCCGCTTCTGGCCACCGCCTTCTTCTACGCGATCAAGTCCGAGACGCAGGACCTCGGTGTCGAGGCGAACGAGGTCGACCGCGAGGTGTACTTCCACCTGTTCCCGAAGGTCGATCCGCAGGTGCTCTTCGAGATCACGCACCCGCGGGTGTCGCTCGAGTACTTCCGCATCGTCGGCGACCTCACGCGCAAGACGATGCTCTACGACTTCGCGGCCGTCACCTACATCGGCCGGGTCTCCAACCCCGACTTCGTGGCCGAGATGGCCGACATGCTGATGCGCCTGGAGGGCATCGAGTGGGCGCTGTGCATGGGCGCGCACAACGGTGATCTGATCCTGTCGCTGCGTACGAGCCGGAAGGGCGGCGGTGCCGGTCAGATGATCCAGCGGATCGTCCGCGGCCTGGGGAAGGCCGGCGGACACGGCATGATGGCCGGCGGCAAGGTGCGGCAGGTGCCCGAGGACAGCAAGTCGCGTCTCAACCTGGTGAGCATCATGCGCGTCCGCTTCCTCACCGAGCTATGCCTCAACGGCAGCACCCCTCGCAGCATCTTCGACGACTAACCGGCGGCCCGCCACGCCGGGCCCGGCTGCGACCGGCACCGGCCGGGTCGTCAGTCCATGTAGACGAAGGCACCCGGATCCTGCCGCGGGCCGCGCCGCTTCCGGCGCCGACGGTAGCGGTCCTGCTTGTCGGCGAAGTAGCGCGGTTCATGTGCCGCCTTGCGGGCCGCGAAGGTGGCGTTGCTGCACGACTTGCTGCAGAAGCGGCTGCCACGAGCCGAGACCACCAGGTACGGGCACTGCTGCTGGACTCCGGCGCGGACGATCTCCAGCACCCCGGCCCGCGCCGCAAAGTCGGCCTCCCATTCCGGTGGATATCCATGCCGGTGGGCCGGTCCGCGGCGCAGGCCGTGACAGCGGTGCACCACCCGCCACAGATCGCTCTTCCATCGCAGGCCCATGAACTGCAGAAGCGCCGTGCTGAGAAGCGTTTCGAAGGGTTCGGGAAGGCCGTGCCGGCGCCGCCCGCGCAGGGCGGGCAGCTCCACGTGGCCGACGACCCGGGGCAGGTCGACGCCCGGCTTGACAGCCTCGACCCACTGCAACAGGCCGGCTGCATCCCGGGCGGGCAGCTCCCGCCCCAGGTACGCGGCGGCGAAGGCACGCCGGAGACCCGCCGCGTCCGAGAGCAGCCGCGCGCGTGTCGCCTCATCCAAGGCGGCGGCCGGGCGGCCTCCGCGCGACGCTGCCGACTCGGGCCCGAGACCCGACCACTCCACAGCTCGATTGAGAACATCCACCCACAGCATGACCCCTCCCCTCCCGAGCTGCCGCGCCGGAGTCGGGTACATGGCGTGACAGCACCGCACCAAGGTCACAGGGGCTCGAGAGCGGGTCAAGGTTTTTCGGCCGCATCGGCCTCACGACCCGGCCGTTGACTCCGGGGCAGCCGGAGGAATAATGTGCTGCTGATGTCCTCGAGGCCCAAACGACGCGGAATCAGCTTCCTCCTGCTCGTCCTCCTCGGCCTGTGTGCCGACGCGGCGTGGGGAGGGGCTCCGACCGTTGCTCGCCGGGCCAGGCTGTCCTCCCACGTCGAGCTCACGACCGCGCGCCGGTCCGTCGCGCAGCAGGACACGTCGCTCTTCTGCTTCGAGGGGTTCCTCACGGCGCTGCTCAACCCGGGCTGCTTCGTGATCCAGGATCCGCCCCAGCCCGGCGATTGCGTTCCAGCTCGTCGCACTTCTTCGTCCAGTATCTCTTTCCAGACTTCGCGGTGCCGCAACGCGTGGTGGGATTCGCCTTCCTCAGCAACGACGGGGCGACCGTGTTCCCCTCCGCGGGTGTCCTCCTCCTGCCCATCGACGGAATGGGGTTCGTCGACGTTCCGACTGCCGAGCAGCTCGCGAACCTCCAGGTGACGAACATCGACACGCCGGGAGACACCTCGGTCGTGTTCGTGGATCTGCAGGCCGAGAACATCATCCTCGACGCCGGGAGCGACATGTCGCTGGTCGTCGCGCTGCAGTTCCCGCAGGGGGGACAGCTCGTGGCCGAGGGGGTCGGCCCCGGGATCGCGGCCGACGCCGACGAGCCCGACCAGCTCTGCGACATCTTCACGATCGACGGTGGCGTGTCGGGGATCTGGTTCGAGCCCTTCTTCGACCCGCAGGATCCTCAGTCCGTGCCTCTCGATTGGGGGTTCGAGGTCATCCTCGAGCCGGTGGTCAGCGTCGAAGACCTCACCTGGGCCCAACTCAAGACCCTGTACCGCAATCCTTGAGGGGCCGCGACGGCGCATCACACTGCCAGGTCCCACACTCGAAGCTCCTCGTAGCGAGCCCCGCGTGCGGACAGGTGACTGCGAACGAGCCCCAGGCTGGTCTGCGGTCGTAGATCGTGTGCGGGGGGCGAGTGGCGGGCGAGCGCCTCGAGCAGCGGCTCCGGCAGCGGCTCGCTTCCGTGGCCCCTCGACTCGCGAACCCGACCCAAAGTGAGATGCGGCTGAAACGCGCGCCGCTCCTTCTGCCAGCCGAGCTCCGTCGTGGCTTTCTCGACCGCGGCCTGCACGAGCGTCAGGGAATCCCCCTGCTCCCGGAGCCCCACCCACAGAACACGCGGACGCCTGGCGTTGGGGAACGCGCCCAGCTCTCCGAGGCCGAGGACGGGGGCACCTCTCCCGCGCACCGCAGCCTCGAGCGCCTCGTCCAGTTCGGGCACCCGGGTCTCCTCGACCTCCCCCAGGAACTTGAGCGTCAGGTGGATGCCGCTCGGAGCGGCCCAGCGAACGGCCGACCGCGTGTCGAGCGCCCGGAGACGGCGTTGAACGCCTACGAGGAGTCCTCGGAGCTCGGCGTCCAGCAGGAGTGCAACGAAGAGCCGCATCGGCCACCTCCAGACCGTCCGCGCACGAACCGAGACGCGCCACTCGGAGATCCTAACAGGACCACAGAGCTTGACGCGCTCCCGACGACTCTATTAGGGTATTCGCATTGAAGAATGGGCCGCCGTGCGTTCGCTCGCCGAGCTGTTCAAAGCACTAGCCGATCCGACGCGCCTGCGCATCCTGCGTGTGCTCGAGGGGAACGATCTCCGCGTGCAGGAGCTGGTCGAGGTTCTGGGCCTTGCCCAACCGACGGTGTCGCGGCATCTGGGTGTGCTCCTGCGCGGCGGCTTGCTCCGGCGCCGGCGTGACGGGGTCTGGGTGTTCTACGGCTTGAACTGCGACGCCGGCCCCCTGGTCGAGAACGATCTCGGAAGCGCCCTGCGGGCGCGTCTACGGGACATCCCCCCGGATCCGGAGGACCTCGAGCGTCTCGAGCGCTGTCTCGAGGCACGTGTCCGCAGGAGCCGCGAGTTCTACGCGCGCATGGCCTCGGAGTGGGACGGGTTGCGCGCCGGCCTCGAGGTCGAGGGCATGCACCTGCGCATGCTGGGCGGCGTGCTCCCGGGCGCGCTGGACCTCGTCGACGCGGGGACGGGGACCGGAGCACTGTTGCCGATCCTGGCGCCGGCGGCCCGACGCCTTCTGGGCGTCGATCGCTCCACCGAGATGCTGGCCGAAGCGCGGCGCCGGACGCTGGCGGCACGTCTCGGCAACGTCGCGCTGCTCTGCGCGGACGCCTCCAGGCTGCCGCTCGCCGACGGTGCGGTCGACGGCGTGTGCTCGTTGCTGGCGCTGCACCACGCTGCCCGCCCGGCCGGGGTCGTCGCCGAGTTCGTGCGCGTCTTGCGTCCCGGCGGCTGCGTGGTGATCAGCGACCTGGTCGAGCACTCTGAGGAGTGGATGCGCTCGGAGCTGGCCCACCAGTGGCTCGGCTTCGCCGCCGAGAACATCGTGGGCTGGTCCGAGGACGCCGGGCTCGTCGACGTCGACGTCAGCCACGTGCGGCGGCGGCGGGTCGCCGGGGAGCGGGCGATGCCCGACCTTTTCGTTGTTCGGGGAAGGAAACCATCGGTCCGGAGTTCTCGTCCTCCTGTTTCGGGACGTCGAGCCGGGACCCGGGCCGGAAGCGAAATCGAGGCAAGACGATGAAGCACAAGATCGCGGATCCGAGCCTTGCGGAGCTGGGGCGCAGGCGCATCGAGTGGGCCGAGTCGCGCATGCCGGTTCTGATGTCGCTGCGCCGCCGCCATCAGGAAACGAAGCCTCTCGACGGCATGCGCGTCGCCGGCTGTCTTCACGTCACCAAGGAGACGGCGGTCCTGGTGCGCACGCTGCAGGCGGCCGGAGCCGAGGTCTCCTGGTCCGGCTGCAACCCGCTCTCGACGCAGGACGACGTCGCCGCGGCCCTGGCCGAGGAAGGTCGGTCGATCTACGCTTGGCACGGAATGAACACCGACGAGTTCTACTGGTGCATCCGTCAGACGCTCGAGTTCGAGCCCACGCTGACGCTCGACGACGGGGCGGATCTCATCTTCACCGTGCACAACGAGAGCCGGGAGCTGGCCGGGAAGATCCTGGGCGGCACCGAGGAGACGACGACCGGCGTGCACCGCCTGCGCGCCATGGCCGACGACGGGGCGCTCCTCTACCCGATCATCGCGGTCAACGACGCCGAGACGAAGTGGGACTTCGACAATGTCTACGGCACCGGACAGTCGTCCGTGGACGGCATCCTGCGCGCAACCAGCATTCTCCTGGCCGGCAAGCAGTTCGTCATCGCCGGCTACGGACACTGCGGCCGCGGCGTCGCCATGCGGGCGCGCGGCATGGGTGCGCACGTCGTCATCACCGAGGTCAAGCCCACCACGGCTCTCAAAGCGACGCTGGAGGGGTTCACCGTCATGCCGATGGACGAGGCCGCACGCATCGGCGACATCTTCATCACCGCCACCGGGATGAAGGACGTCATCGTCAAGCACCACTTCGAGTCGATGAAGGACGGGGCCGTGGTGTGCAACACGGGGCACTACGACTGCGAGCTCAACCTCGAGGATCTGGCCGCGCTCACGAAGAACGTGCGCGAGGTGCGCGCGAACAACGACGAGCACACCCTGCACGACGGACGCCGCGTCTACGTGCTCGCCAAGGGACGCCTCGTCAACCTGGCGGCCGCCGAGGGTCATCCCTCCGAGGTCATGGACATGTCGTTCGCGAACCAGTTCATGTCCATGCTCCGGCTGTCGAAGGAGGGTGCGAAACTCGAGAACAAGGTGTATGATATTTCCTCATCGCAGGATGAAGAAATCGCGCTTCTCAAGCTCGAAACGATCGGGCCGTCCATTGACAAACTGACTGCCGAGCAGGAGAAGTACGCGACCGACTACGCCGCCGGAACCTGATTCCGGCACCCGGGTCGACGAGCTGCCGGTGCGCGTCCGCCAGGTCGTGGATGCCGCATTTTTTCCGAAGGGGCGCACGTGAGTTCTTCCAGCTGGGGCATACCGCCCGCACCTCGACTTCTTCGCCTCGCCGCGTTCTCGCTCGACTCCATGCTGGCGATCTTGCTGGCGCTCGGGGTGCGCATGCTCGTCCGGCTCGGCGTCGTCGGGCAGATTGGCGTGTGGCGAGCACCGGACGAGACCGCCCTGCTCGATGCCCAGCTGGTGGGA
>JBHHXQ010000053.1:0-12716 GCA_046757105.1 Candidatus Krumholzibacteriia bacterium | reverse complement strand
CGAACACTGCAGGCGCCGGAAGACGCCCCTGCGACTGCTCCCGGCCGATGCCGCGCGCGTGCTCGATCTCGACCTGTGGGCGGGAATGCAGTTCGAGCTGCGGCTCGACGAACCGCGACGCCTGTGGACGCGCCTCCTCGGTGTGCATCACGCCAGGAACGCCGGGCTGGCGGCCGTCGCGGTCGCGGATCTGCTGGCCGGGCAATCGCCAGCCCTGCGGGTCGATCTGGCGGCCGCCGTGGCGCGTGCGTTCCTGCCCGGCAGGTTCCAGGTGCTGCCACCTTGCGGCTCCGACCCCACCATCATCCTGGACGTCGCACACAACCCCGAATCGCTGCGTGCGACGCTCGAGGTCGCCGAACAGGTCCTGGGGGATGCCAGGCCGGTCGTCGTCCTGGGCATGTTGCGTGACAAGCGCCTCGATGGCGTGGCGGGGCGCCTCGCACGCTGGGCGCAGCGCCTGGTGCTGACGGCACCGCAGGTGCAACGCGCCTGGGAGCTGCAGAGGGCCTGCGAGCAGCTCTCGGCGGATGCTGGAACGACGCCGGTCTCGACGGCTCCGAACATCGCAGAGGCCCTGGAGAGCGCTTTCGCGACGGCGCCGGCAGCCGTCCTCGTCCTCGGCAGCCACTATCTCGTTGGCGAGGCCCTGCCCGTGCTGGCGCACCGGCGCGGGCTGCCTGACGAGGCATTGCTGGCGGCGCTGCCTCTGGAGGAAGCCACACGAGCTGCCGGTTGATTCGCGGGCCCGTGCGTCCCGCACGGGACGACTCGTTGGGGGGATCTGGCGTGACGACCAGGCTCCGGACCGTCGGGGTCGACATCGGCGGCACCAACATCAAGATCGCCGTGGTCTGGAACGACGGCACGGTCGTCGTCTCGAAGCAGATTCCGACCTGGGGTGACGCGGGACCCCAGCAGGCGAGCGCGCGGATGATCGATGCGGTGCGAAACCTCATGCGCGCGGAGAAGCTCGAGCCCGCCGAGATGCGCGCACTCGGAATCGACAGCGCGGGCCTGGTGGACGCCGAGAAGAACATCGTCACCGACTCTCCGAACCTGCGCTCCTGGGAGAAGCACCCGCTCGCACAGGAGCTGTCCGACGCGATCGGCGTGCCCGCATTCCTGGAGAACGACGTCAACGCCATGGCCTACGGCGAGTGGAGGAGCGGCGCCGGCCGCGGCACCCGGCACCTCGTCTGCCTGACGCTCGGGACGGGCGTCGGCGGCGGTCTCATCCTGGACGGCAAGCTGTACCGCGGGGCCAACGGTGCGGCGGGCGAGCTCGGTCACATGACGCTCGACGTGCACGGGCCGCCGTGCAGTTGTCCCAACCTCGGCTGCCTCGAACGGCACGTCGGCGCCGCCTGGATCGTCGAGAGGACGCTCGAGAAGCTGGGGCACGACTCGCGTCCCAGCCGCCTGCGCAGACTCCCGTCCGCAGAGCTCTCCCCGAAGAATCTCTCGGATGCCGCCGAATCGGGCGACGAGCTGGCGGCCGAGATCCTCGACGAGACCGGTGTGCTGCTCGGAATGGGCCTGGTCAGCCTGGTGAACGCCTTCAACCCCGAGCGCGTCGTCATCGGCGGGGGTGTGGCGCAGGCGGGCGAGCGTCTCTTCGAGCCAGCGCGGCGCACGATCCGCCGGCACGCCATGAGCGTCCAGGCAGCCACCGTCGAGGTCGTGCCGGCGGCGCTCGGCAACGACGCCGCGGTGGTGGGTGCGGCCCTTCTCGCTCTGGAGCGCGTCCCGGACTCCGACGTGCACGCGTGAGGGGCGCGGCGCGCGACGTGACGGACGGCGCTCCCGGGCGTTCGGGAGCCCGGTGGGATCCACCTTCGTGACCTCGGGGCGGCCATGCGAAGCCGTAGAGATTTCCTCAAGGTGGCCGCTCTGGGCATGCCAGGTCTGGGCGTGATCCCGGGGGCCGTGGCAGCCGCTGGCGCCCGGGACCGGAATCCCGTCCGCAGGCCCCTGGTCGCCTCCACCTGGAAACACGGTCTGGCGGCGAACGAGGCAGCCTGGAAGATCCTCTCCGACCGGGGCTGGGCCCTGGATGCGGTCGAGGCCGGCGTGCGCGTGAGCGAGGCCGATCCCGGCGTCCGGTCGGTGGGGTACGGTGGGCTTCCCGACCGCGACGGCCACGTGACGCTCGACGCCTGCATCATGGACGAGCGCGGCAACTGCGGCTCGGTGGCGTTCCTCAGGCACATCCAGCATCCCGTGTCCGTGGCCCGGACGGTGATGCAGAAGACGTCGCACGTCATGCTCGTGGGAGAGGGTGCCCTGCAGTTCGCCGTGCAGAACGGCTACGAGAAGCAGAACCTGCTCACACCCGAATCGGAGGCGGCCTGGCGCGAGTGGCTGAAGACGAGTCGGTACGCGCCCCGGATCGATGCCATGCAGCACGACACCATCGGCATGCTGGCAATCGACTCCGAGGGGCGGCTGTCGGGCTCGTGCTCGACGAGTGGCCTCGCCTGGAAGATGCACGGCCGCGTCGGTGACTCGCCGATCATCGGTGCGGCCCTGTACGTCGACACCGAGGTGGGCGGCGCCTGTGCCACGGGGGTGGGCGAAGCGGTCATGAAGACGGTGGGAAGCTTCCTGGTCGTGGAGCTCATGCGCCAGGGCATCTCCCCCGCGGAAGCCTGTAAGCGGGCCGTCGAGAGGATCATCCGGAGAATGCCGGACGATCCGCTCTTGCAGGTCGGCTACCTGGCGATCCACGCGAGCGGCGAGGTCGGCGGCTTCAGCATTCGCCCGGGGTTCGCCTATGCGGTCCATGATGAGTCGGGCAACACGCTGACCGAGGCCCCGAGCTGGCGCTCGTGAAGCCTCCCTGTCGGGCTCGCGAGGCAGACTGTATATTCTGGGTCAGGGTCGCCTCACGGCCCGCGGCTGGTGAGACGCCGCCGGGGCAACCCGTGGCGGCGGTGGTCGCTCCTCGGTGTCGGGGTGCGCCCCGCGCGCGCCGGACCTCGTGCACCGCAGATTCGAACCTGCCCCTGATCCGGCCCGGTCAGGAGCCCGGACGAACGTGAGAATCCGAGCGACATTCCCGGCCCGTGGCGGCGTGCGGCGGGCGCCGGCGGGCGCTTTTCGACGCTTGGCGCTGCGAGGAGCCCTCCTGCCGATCGCCCTCGCGTGCCCGGCACCCGGAGCCATGGCGCAGGAGCGCGCCGAGAGCGACAGCTTCCGGCTCGTGGGCGACGACGGCAGCCACATGCAGGTCGACACCTCCAACAACGTCGTGACGATCACCGGTGGCGTGCGCCTCGAGTACGGGAGCACGACCGTCGAGAGCCGCAAAGCGCGGCGCTTCGGAGAGGAAGGCAGCGAGCACGTCTTCTTCGACGAGGACGTCCGCATCGTCGACGGTGACGTCGTGATGACCGGCGACCTGGGCGAATTCGACCGCCCCCAGGACTACGTGGAGCTGCGACGCAACGTCACGATTCGCGACTCGATCGGTGCGATCCGCGCCGGGCGGGCGCGCTACTACCGCGATCGGCGCATCCTGTGGCTCTGGGGGGACGTGGATTTCGAGGATCCGAAGACACGCGTACAGGCCGACAGCGTGATGTACCTCGAAGTGGAGGCGCTCGGCGAGGCGCACGGGAACGTCGTCATCACGGACCTCGAGTCCGGGTCGGTGGCGCGCGGCAGCCATGCAATCTACCATCGCAGCACGGGCGAGGTCGACCTCGACCGCGAGCCGATGTTGGTGCTGCCGGAAGAGGGGGCCGAGACCACCTTCGTGTATGCGGACGCGGCCACCTTCAGAGAGAACATGGGCGACGTGCGGGTGCGCGGGAACGTGCGCATCGAGCGCGGCAACACGGTTGCGGAGGCCGACTCGGCCATTCTGGACCGGGAGGACCGCCGGCTGGAGCTGCGTGGCCGGCCCGTGGTCACACAGGGCGCGTCGCGGATCCGGGGACGCGAGATCGACCTGTTCTTCGGGGAGAAGGAGGTCGAGCGCGTGGCGGTGCGGCGCGGCGCGCGCCTGAACCAGACGCGTACCGACACGCTTCTGATTCCGGATCCGAACGCGGTGCGCGGCGACTCCGCCGTCATGTACTTCGACCGCGGCGTGCTGCAGCGGGCGGTCGTGTCCGGGAGGGCCTCGAGCACGTTCGTGCCCGCCGAGACGCGTGAGGATCGGATCTCGCTGAACGAGGCGCTGGCCGATTCCATCATCATGCTGTTCAAGGACGACGAGGCCGACGAAGTGATCTTCATCGGCAACGCCTCGGGGACCTATCGTTTCTACGAGGGCGACATCGATTCGCTCAAGGTCCGGCGCACCGTCGACGTCGATACCGTCTTCGGTGTGGTCCGGGCAGACACCACGCGCTTCGACTTCCGGCGCCAGGCCGAGATCGTCGAGTACAGTGCCGAACGCATTCTGTATCTCACGTCCCTCAACGATCTGCACCTGCAGGATGCAGCCGAAGTGCACTACCAGAACCGCACCCTGCGGGCGGGGAAGATCACCTTCGATGCGGACACCGATCTACTCACCGCCCGGGAGCGCCCCGTGCTCATCGAGGGCGGCGATCGCATCTACGGCGAGAAGATGGGCTACGACATGGAGAGGCGCGACGCCTGGGTGGCGGCGGGGGCCACGGAGTACGACCAGGGCTACTACAGGGGCGAGCGCATCCTGCGCATGCCCGACGGAACGCTGCAGGTGGAGAACGGCCAGTACACGAGCTGCAACCTGGCGCGACCCCACTACGGTTTCCGGAGCCGCGAGATGAAGATCTACCTCAAGGACAAGGCGATCGGGCGTCCGGTCTGGCTCTACCTGGGAAACATCCCCACGCTCTACCTGCCGTTCTTCTTCAACTCGGTGGACCCGGGCAGGCGTTCGGGGTTCCTGCAGCCCGACATCGAGTTCGGCGTCGGCGGCCGCAGTCGCTACATTCGCGGGCTCGACTACTACTGGGCGGCGAGCGACTACTGGGACGTCCTGTTCTCCAGCGAATACAACGAGCGGAACCGTGTGAACCGCAGCTCGGTGGCCACGGTGCTCGGCGACACGGCCGACACGCGCAACGTGCGTTTCTCGGCGAACCTGCGCTACAAGCTGCGCTACAACCTGGAGGGCAACATCCGCTACAGCCGCTCGGACGATCTGGGCTCCGACCGGAGCTTCGTCACCCTGGGGGGACGGCACAGCCAGACGCTGAGCGAGCGCATGACGCTGCGCGGCAACCTGGACTACGCGAGCAACGACTTCGCGGTGCGCGTGAACAACGAGAACACCAGCTTCGAGCGCGCGCGGCAGCGCCAGCTCACCTCGACGCTGACCTTCAGCCGCCGCGGCGCGCTGGCGAACACGACGGTCAACCTGAGGCGCGTGCAGATCGTCAGTCCGGACGAGAGCTTCACGGACAGGTCCGTTCTCACCCAGACCATGCCCAGCCTGTCGCTGCGCTTCCGGTCGATCCGCCTGGCGCCGCGTCCGAAGAACCCGCGCACCGCGAGCTGGGCACAGAAGTTCCTGAGCGACCTGCAGTTCGCGCCGAACCTCAACTTCTCGCGCACGGTGGAGGACATCCGCCGCCAGCGACTCTTCCACATCCAAACGGGTGAAGAGCTTCCCGACACCACGACGGTCGCGGACTCGTTGATCCGCAAGGAGTTCTTCACCGAGGATCTGCAGCGCATCACCGCCTCGACCAGCCTGGGGTTGTCGCGGCAGAGCAGTCTCTGGTTCCTCAGCGTCACGCCGGCGATGTCCTACTCGGAGTCGTACACCGACGACGACCGCGATCCGAAGGAGTTCAGCGACCGGTTCACGCGCAGTCTGCGGGCGAGCCTTGGGGCATCGACCGTCTTCTACGGGATCTTCCAGCCGCGGATCGGTCGCCTGCGTGCCCTGCGCCATTCCATCGAGCCGCGTGCGACCTACGCGTACTCGGCCGCCCTGTCGGGACGGACGGCGAGACATTCGGTGAGCATGAGCCTCCGGAATCAGGTCGACCTCAAGTACGACAAGGAAGGGGAGGAGCGGCGCCTGGACGGCGTGATCGAGTGGCGGTTGAGCACGAGCTACGACCCGGACCGCGCGCGTGAGTGGTCCAACATCAGCAGTTCGCTCAGCATCAACCGGCAGGGACCGTTGCGTATGACCATGAGTCAGGTCTACGATCCCTACGCGGGGAAGATCATCAGCACGTCGATCCCGTTCGCGCTGCGGCTGTCGGGGGACATCGGGGGCTACGCGGAGCCGGAGTCGGAGGGCGAGCAGCTGAACCGGGTGGCCGAGGAGGAGGGGGCGCGGGGGGCACCCCAGGATTCCGTGGGGGTGGCGGACCAGTGGGGGTTCGTGCCGCGCGTCGAGGATGGCCTCGACACGGTCGAAGGGGTCGACGTCGGAGAGGGTGGGGGACCGCTGGGGTGGGAGCTCGGCATGAGCTACTCGCTGCGCCGGCAGAACGGCCGCAACGTCACCTCGAACGTGGCGTTGTCTGCGGGCATTCGCCCTACGCGCAAGTGGCGCATCGCCTACCGGGCCAACTTCGACGCCCGGACTCGGGAGCTGACGAATCCGTCGATTCGTGTGGAGCGTGACCTGCACTGCTGGAGGGCGAGCTTCTCCCGGGTGTTCAGCGGTTTTGCGAACGAGTGGCGCTACTACTTCCGGATCCACGTGATCCAGCACCAGGACGATCTGTTCTACGAGTCGGGCGATCGCAGCTACGGGTTCTGATCGGCGCGATCCCGCCCTGGCCGGCGCCGCCCGCCCGCGCGCAGCCTGCCGGCCCGGAACCGGCCGGCAGCAGCCGGTCCAGAGCAGGGTGCAGCGCCGAGCTGGTTGACAGGAGCCACGCGCCGGCCGACAGTCGGCTGCCGGCAAGGAGAAACGCACTTTGGAGAATGACCGCATTCCGGGAGAGCGATCGGTGCCCGACGTTCATCTCTACTGCGACTACTGGGCCTCCGTGCTGAGGATGCGGGGGATCGTCCACGACGAGGTGCAGCGGCGCGGTCTCGTGGACCTGGACATCTTCCGCAGCTGCCTGAATCGTCCCGAAACGCGCCTTCCCAGGTTCGGCTACTACATTTTGATGCTGTTCCTCGGGCCGGTCCTCATTCCGTACCGGATGATCCAGCGCATTGCCTCGCGTCTGCACGTGCCGCTCGCCGGTGAGGATGAAGCCGGCGAGCTGCTGGCGCCCTACCGCTTGCAGCTGGAGCGGCAGGCCTCGGGGCAGGTGAACGTGCGCTGGAAGGGTGAAAGGCTGGCGCACGATCTCATCGACCCGGAGCGGCCGGATGTGGTCTTCAGCGTGGTGTACCCGGCCTACAAGATCCTGGTGGCGGCGCTTCTGGCGATGGGTTTGGCGCTGCTCCTGCACTGGACCTCGGGCCGCGAAGGCCTGAGCGAGTGGCTGAGACCCGTGCTGCTGTTCGCGAACTTCCCGCTCCTGGCCGGCATTCTGTACCTCATCTTCCGCGACTGGCTGACGGCGCTCGTGGCTCCGTTGCCGGTGTTCGTGGTGCTGTGGGTCGTCTCGCTCCTGGGGCCGGTGCGCGAGATGCCGCTGGGAACGCTGGCGGCGGCGCTCGCCGGGTTGGCGGTGGCGTACTTCGTCGTCGATGCCTTCATGATCCCGCGCGGCATGGCCCCGACGCTGTACCTGTACAAGAACGAGCCGCGGAGCCCCGTCTTCCCGTATGCGGAGGGGCAGGCCCCCTACTGGCTGGATGGACGCACCTACTGGGTGTGGCGCTTCGTGTCGCTGACGCCGGCGGAGATGCACAAGTTCTGGGAGCGTGACTGGGAGCGCGTCGAGGCCTGGGTGCGTGCGGATGGCGAAAACGCCGGCCAGATCGAGTGGGTCGTCGTGGACCTCCACTTCCGCGAGCTTTGGATCCCGTACGACCGCTTCGTCTCCGACGCGCGTGCCGCGGGACACCGGCACGTTCTCGAGGAGCTGCGGCGCGACACGCGGCGGGATGCGGCGTGGGTCATCGAGGTGGACACGAACTTCGTCGGACACGCACCGGAGCTGCGTGGCGTGTTCATGCTGCCGCTGCGCCACGGATGGCGGCGGGCGCGGATCAGGCAGCTGGCGCGCTCGTTGCGGATCCAGGTCGAGCACGACCACCCGCGAGACTACCGCGACGCCGTGCGGCGGCTGCGTCTTGCCGGGCTGGATTTCATCGACGACATCCCGGAGCACCTGCGCTGGTACGCGCTGCGCCAGCTTCTCGCCATCCCCTGGCGCTACTGGCGCTATCCGCGCGGTGCCAATGCGGCGGCCCGTCCCTACCTGTACGCGCAGCCGAACCACGCGGCTCCACTCCAGTCGTGCGAGCCGTGCATGCAGTTCAAGGCCGCAGGATCGGCGGCCGGGGAACGCTCCGCGCCGGACGTTCCTGCACCATCCATCACGCATTCCGACGTGTAGCCCACCCCACGCCGTTCACCTGCCGAGGGGGCTCGAGCGGCCTCTTCGCGAGACGGTCGTTGGTCCGACGAGGCTTCCTCCGGACGTCTTCCACCGGCGGTTCGGGGCCTCGGTGCGGCCGGTCCACGGCTTCGGGCCGCGAGCAGGTTCGACCGTGGGACCGGCCTGCGGTGCGGGTGCCGTCCGGCCCTCCACGCCGGGTCCGCGGGCCGCAGCCGAATGGCCTCTACTGCCGCGACCGGGTGAACCGGGTCTTCGCCGCGAGGACGCTGTGCGACGGGCGGGCGACATGTTACACGCCACCCGCGCGAGGGAGCACACATGCACATTCACCCGGTCGCGGCACTACTTGAGGAGCGTCAGTCGGTGACCGTAGACGCGGCCTCCGACCTCGAGACGCGCGTGGTACGTCCCGCTGGCCGCGCGCCGGCCCCGGTCGTCCTGCCCGTCCCAGGTCAGGCTGTAGAAGCCTGCCGGCGCGCTCGGTGTGTCGACGAGCGTGCGAACCAGGCGTCCGCGCGCATCGAAGATCGCCAGCCGAACAGGGGCCAGCCGTTCCAGGCCGTAGCGCAGCGTCGTGCTCGGATTGAACGGGTTGGGAACGTTCGGGCCGAGGAACGTGTGTCGGGGAACGACGCGCACGACGTCGAGCTCCACACCACCATGCAGGACGACCTCGCCGTCCGCGGCGACCTCCGCGATCCGGTAGGCGTGGTGGCCTGGTTGCGGCGAGGAATCGCGGAACCTGTAGCTGCGATCGACTCGAGGCGCGACATCTGGCCGCAGCGCGACCGTGGGGCCGCCGTCACGAGAGCGGAAGATCCGGAACGCG
This sequence comes from Candidatus Krumholzibacteriia bacterium, assembly GCA_046757105.1. Taxonomy (GTDB): domain Bacteria; phylum Krumholzibacteriota; class Krumholzibacteriia; genus JBHHXQ01. Next base: position 3,455 of record JBHHXQ010000053.1, on the reverse strand, counting down.
GCCACGTCCTCTTCGCGGGCCGTGCGCCAGCGAAGCACGACATCCCCGCCCTCCTGGACGGCCGCGATGTCGAAGATCTCGACGGGCGTGACGCCGAACAGGTACGTGACCGGAATGGTCACGTGTGGGGATGTGGGATCGTTCGTCTCGAGGAAGAGGCTGCCCCGGTAGACGTCCGGGGGGAGCACATCGAAGAAGGTCAGGCCGAGGGGTGTCGGCTCGCCGGCAGGCACGGACACGTGCAGGGTCGACGGCCCCAGCCAGGTCTGGATCGAGCGTGGATTGGGAGCGAGATCGATCGGGGTCTCGAAGTCGTTCTGCAACGCGACGACCGACATGAAGACACGCTTGGGCGAGCCCACGAAGAAGAGGGGGAAGCCGACCTCCAGGAAGTCCGCGTTCAGCGGGAACACCATGTGATGTGGGATCCCGACGATTTCCTGGGACGTGGTCGCGACGAACGCGGGCACTCCGACCTGCTGGGCCGCGAAGGCACCCATCACGACGTAGAAGTCGCTTCCCTCGGTGTCTCCGGTGAACCGATCGGCGTCGGTGTCGAGCCCGACGATGATGGAGAAATCTGCGAGGATGTTGCCCCACGGCGCGTAGCCGGTGAGCTTCAGGAAGAGGGAACCGGTTTGCTCCTTGGCGAGCACGTCCGCGAGGTCGGGCGTCAGCCCGGGCTCGGAGGCGTCGGTGTAGAGCAGCACGAAGTCCGAGGTCGGAGAGGAAGGCGGAACCGGAGCGTGGCGGCGCAGCTCGACGTCGCCGGAGGCCAGGGTCGAGAGGACGTCCGCGCGCCACCTGTGGCGGCTGGACGCGGTGCGGCGCGAGGTGCGTGGTTTCGCGACGGCGTTCGGCACGTCGTAGGCGATGCGCACGTCGTCGATCGAGGTGTCGTCCTCGTCACCCAGCCACAGGTTCATCTCGAGAAAGCCGGTGCCCAGGTTGTTGAACGTGATCGTCGTATCCTGTGACGTGCTGTCCAGTGCCGAGACCTGCAGCTCCGTGATGTCCGCGGCGAACGTGGCCAGGAACGGCAGAGCCGAGCTTGTGTTCGAGTGTCCGCTTTCGCCTTCGGCATAGATCGCGGTGACGGCGTAGTAGTACGTCGTCCCGTTCACGACGTCGGTGTCGGTGTAGGACCCCGTCGCCAGTGGCGAGTCGTGGAGCCGCACCGCACCCGAGAGATCGGCTGCCGTGGAACGGTAGACGGAGTAGCCGAGGAGCGGTGTTCCCGGCTGCGCGGGGTCGATGCCGGCCGGCGGCTGCCAGCGCAGCGGGACCTGCGAGTCCGCGCCGCTCTCCGCCGCCAGCCGCAGGGGAACCGAGAGGATCTGACGTTCCACGACCTCGAGGTCGTCGACGTACCAACCCGGACCGACGATGCCACCGTCCGAGACCAGTCGCAGGCGCAGTCGTATGGCCTGGCCGAGGTAGCGCGACAGGTCGAACTCGGTCCTCTCCCAGCCGTCGGTGTCGCCGCTGAAACCGGGGCCGCCCAGTGCGTCGACCAAGTTCCAGGTGTAGCCACCGTTGGGCTCCAGCGGAGTCCAGCCGGCGCCGCCGGTCGAGACCTCGACCCGGCCGCCGTCCCAGAACTCCTCGGTGGCCATCCAGGAACGGAACACCAGCGAGGCGCGGCTCCACAACGCGAGATCGACTTCAGGCAGCTCGAGGCTGGAGTTCGAGCCGTTGGCATACGGACCGTCGAGGACCGTGGCCCAGACCCGGTCTCCGGAGAAGGCGGATCCGGGTCCCGTGGTGGGCGCGCCCCATTCCCACTCACCGGTCGGCGTCAGGCCGCCGTCGTTGGCGTCGAACTCTCGCAGGAAGCCCTGCACCACCGTGAAGCTCAGCGTGCCCGCGGACGGGACCCGGGCGACGTTCGGTGTGCTGGCCGAGTCGGTTGCCGTCAAGGCGTAGTGCAGCACGTCGCCGAGCGCTGCGCCCGCCACCGGGATCTTCGCGCTCCACACCGGAGGATCGCCGGGTGCGAAGGCGAGAGCCTGATCGAGGCTGGTGGAGTTGCGGCTGTAGCGCAGCGTCACACCTGCGAGACCGCGGTCGAGGTTGTCGGTCACGAGCACGCGCAGCGGCCAACCGGGTGCGTCCAGCGGTCGGTCCGGCAGTGGGTCGAGGACCACGACCGGAGGCGTGGTGTCCGGACCGATCGAGAAGGCGAACGTCGCGCCGGGAGCGTTCTCCGGCAGTGTGGTCTGCCGGCCCTGCGTGTCCGCCGCACTCAGGTAGTACTCGATCGTCGTGCCGGACGGCTGCTGCGGCAGCGTGACCGCATACTCGCGGATCGCCGAGCCGGTCGCGGTCATGGGCGCCGAGCCCCACTCGCCGCCGCCGATGCGGTAGTCGAGCTGCACGCTCGTGGGGTCGAGGGGGAAGATCGACAGGAACGTCGCCGTGATGGTGAGCGGCTTGTCGAGGTCCTCGGTGTCCGGGGTCGGCGCGTGCGTGATCTGCACGCTGTAGTCGCCGATTCCATGCGCCATGAAGGCCTGCACGATGGCATCGAAGTTCGGCGTCCCGTCGTAGATGTTGGCGTTGTCGTCGTCGGTGACGAGGACGTCGAGCATGTAGTCGTCGAAGCTGTCGGAGAGGCCGTAGCGCGCGAAGTGGAACAACGTGTCGGTCTTCGCGGCGCCCAGTGCCACACGCAGGTCCCACAGCGCCCCGGCGAGGATCAGCCCGTCGATGTGAACTTCGCCCTCGAGATCGTCGGGGTAGCGTCGGGTGTTTTCGACGCTGCGGATGCTGGTGCCGGGTCCGAAGAAGCCATTCCCGATGAGCGGGTGATCGGTCATGGTGGCGGCAATGTAGTCCGAGAACGCCTCGTGCATGGCCCCCGAGGGCGCCAGCGGCCGGTACTGGAAGTCGGTGATGCCGTGGCCGTACTCGTGGTACACGACGTCCGAGATGCGCGCGGTGTTCGCGCAGCGGTCACTCGCCTCCATGAAGTTGATCTGGAAGCCGTCCCAGAAGGCGTTGCAGTCGCGCCCGGTGATGTCCACGACGACGGGCATGACGTAGTCGAGAGCCGTGAACGACGGATCCACCTGGACGATGAAGGCGTGGGCGACGAGCGTGTGATAGTAGGCGTCCTGCTCGCTGGCCCTGGAATTGCTGTCGTCCCAGAGGAAGTCCGTCGGGCTGCCGGGGAGCATCCTCGCATCGATGCGCGGCGTCGTTCTGTTGCCGAACTCGTCGCGCAGATCGTCGTTGAAGATGCGCGCGAACTTGCCGGCGAGACGCAGGAACACGCTCACGGAGTCGATGGAAGCGGTTTGGACGTCGAAGTTGCCGTCGGGGTCCGTGAAGCCGAACTCGAGCAGGCCGCTGGGTCCGACGCTGAGCCGTGTGTCGCGGAGCGGCAGCTCCTCGGGAGCGTCGCCGACCGTGAAGGGCTCCACCGTCGCGGTGATGCGTCCCCAGAGGTTGGC
>JBHHXQ010000052.1:0-12717 GCA_046757105.1 Candidatus Krumholzibacteriia bacterium | reverse complement strand
TTGCGCGCTGGCGGTGGTTCGATTATCAACACCGCTTCCTTTGTGGCCCTCCTGGGTGCAGCGGCTTCGCAGATCGCCTACACCGCCAGCAAAGGCGGGGTGCTCTCTATGACCCGGGAAATCGCAGTAGAGTTTGCCAGAAAGAACATCCGCGCCAATGCCCTGTGTCCCGGCCCGGTACAGACACCGCTGCTCTCGGAACTCCTCGCCGAACCGGAACGGCGGCAGCATCTTCACCAGCGCGCCGCCCCTTCCGGACAGCACCACGCCCGTGCGCAGATGGACCACGCGCAGTCCTTCGCGACGCGCCGGATCCGCCGCGGCCTCCCAGTCGCGGCAGAGATCGGCGAGGAACCCGCTGCCCGGCGCGCTCGACTCGTCGAGCAGCTCGTCGCCGCGGTCACCGTACCAACCGGTCGCCGAGGCGCAGACGAGCGTCTTGGGGGGACGCTCGAGCCGCAGCAGTTGTTGGGCGAGAAACCGCGTGCTGCGGACGCGGCTGTCGTGGATCCTCTGCTTCCGCGCCGCCGTCCACCGTCCCGCGCCGATGCTCTCGCCGCACAGATGCACGGCCGCATCGGCGCCGCCGGCGGCTCCGGCGTCGAATCGGCCGGCTGCCGGATCCCAGTGCGTCTCGAGCTGCGCGTCACGTGGCTGCATGCGCACCAGGCGCACGACGTGGTCGCCGCGCTCCCGCAGCGCGGGAACGAGCCCCGAGCCGATGAGTCCTGTCGAGCCGCTGACCAGAACCTTCATGGGGACGACCTCGGGATCCGCAGCTCTCAAGCATCTGCTGCGGCGTTCGGCAATTGTCGCACATAGACGTCGCGCTTCGGGAACGGAATCTCGATGTTGTCCGCCGCGAATCTCTTGTAGACCTCGGTGTTCAGTGTGTCCAGAACTCGCCCGCGCAGCTCCGGCAGATCGATCCAGCACAGGAGCTCGAAGTTCAGGCCGGAGTCTCCGAACGTGCGGAAGCGCACGCGTGGTTCCGGGGACGCGCTGACGAGCGACGAGGTGCTGGCCACCTCCATCAGGATCTCGCGCACCCGGTCGATGTCCGAGCCGTACGCGACGCCGACGCTCACCCGGATACGCTCGTGCTCCTTGGGGCCACCGCTCTCGTTGACGATCTTGGTGTTGCCCATGATGCTGTTCGGGATCGTCACCTCGATGTCGTCGCGCGTGAGCAGGCGCGTGCTGCGCAGGCCGATGTCGGTCACGCGGCCGCGCTCGCCGCTGTCCAGGACGACGTAGTCGCCGACACGATATGGCGCGTCCGTGATGATGAAGATCCCGGCGAAGAGGTTGGCGATGGTGTCCTTGGCAGCGAAACCCACCGCGATGCCCACGATCCCGGCCGACGCCAGCCAGGCGCTGACGTTGATTTCCCACACGAGGAAGACGAGGTATGTGGCCCCGCCGAGGATCACCAGCTTGGCGATGTTCACGAACAGCGGCAGCGTGCGCACCTGCAGCACGCCGGTCTGACGGCGCCCACCGAACCAGCGCAGGAGCGAGGTGATCAGGCGCATGCTGGTGACGGTCCAGATGCCGATGGCCAGCGTCTTCAGAAGGACGCGGATCCACGTGGGAGCCGGATCCGGAGCCGCCAGGCTCTGGGCGGCGAAGTGCACGCCGACCAGGAGGACGCTGTAGAAGATCGGCCGGTGCAGCAGTGCGATCGTGCGATCGTCCACCTCGGTGTCCGTGCGTCTTGCCAGCCGGGCGAGCAAGCTGCAGAGGAACAGGTCAGTGAGCTTCGCGAACCCCAGGAAGAGGACGAACAGCACGAGGGCACGAATGCGCGCATCCCCGAGATAGGGTTGCAGGAACTGCGGAACTTCAAAGGGCAGGTTCATGGATCTCCTTCCCTCCCGAGAAAAGGATTCGACCTGCTCACGGCTCCTCGGGCGAGCGGCTCACCGTGAGGCGTTGGAACGCTCGGGATTCACCCCGCCCGAGTCTACCTGAGGAGGGCGGATTGGCCGCGGAACTTGACGCCGTGCGAGACCCTGCCGTTAACTGGGGATCCGGTTTCCATGGCATCGACTCGTCATTCGAAGGAGAACGTCGTGAAGGCTGCGAACCGCTTGCTTCTCGGGGTGTTGGCCCTGGTCGCGCCGGCCCCCACGTCCCCGGCGCAGCCGAGCGGCTCCACGGACGAGCTGCGACACCCGCAGGAAGTCCACCTCGGCAACGTCCGGCAGCTCACCTTCGGGGGCGAGAATGCCGAGGCCTACTGGTCGGCGGACGGCAAGCGCCTGATCCTGCAGTCGACGCGCGGCGATCTCGGGTGCGACCAGATCTTCATCATGGACGCGGACGGGTCCGACCTGCGCATGGTTTCCACCGGGAAGGGCCGGACGACGTGCGCCTACTTCTTCCCGGACGGGAAGCACATCCTCTACGCCTCGACACATCTCGGCTCACCGGAGTGTCCGGCGCCACCCGACTACTCGAAGGGGTACGTCTGGAAGCTGTATCCGACCTTCGAGATCTTCAGTGCCGATCCGGATGGCTCCGACCTCGTGCGGCTCACGAGCCATGACGGCTACGACGCCGAGGCGACGATGTCGCCCGACGGCAGCCGCATCATCTTCACGTCGCACCGCGAGGGTGATCTCGACCTGTACACGATGCGCCCCGACGGGAGCGATTTGAGACGCCTGACGACGGAGCTGGGCTACGACGGCGGGGCGTTCTTCTCCCCCGACGGCAAGAAGATCGTCTGGCGGGCATCGCGCCCGCGGTCGGAGGACGAGGTGGCCGCCTACCGCGCGTTGCTGGAGGAGAACTCGATCCGGCCCCGGGCCCTGGAGATCTTCGTGGCGAACGCGGACGGCAGCGGGGCGCGGCAGGTGACCGACAACGGAGCCGCCAACTTCTGCCCCTACTTCTTCCCCGACGGCGAGCGGATCATCTTCGCGTCGAACATGGCGGATCCGAAGGGCCGCAACTTCGATCTGTGGATGGTTCGTACGGACGGCAGCGATCTGGAGCGGGTGACCTTCGACCCGACGTTCGATGCCTTCCCGATGTTCAGCCCGGACGGCCGGCATCTCGTCTTCGCGAGCAACCGCAACGCGAAGCAGCGGGGAGAAACCAACATCTTCATGGCCGAGTGGCTGGATGCGCCACGGTCCGTGCGACACTGACGGCGGGTGGGCCGTGCAGCCCAAGGCCTCGCACCCGGCGCGGGCCGCCGTTTGCGGGATCGGCTCGAAGAGTCGACGTCAGGGGACGGCCCAGAGGTGTTCCACGGGCTCGACGAGACAGCCGAGATCGTTGATGTCGTTGTTGACGATCTCCACGTCGTAGTCGGCGAAGTCGTCGATGTCGCTCGAGGGGCATTCTCCGACGCTCTGAGGCAGCCAACCGGCGGCGCTCAAGTCGTTGACGTTGAGCGTGATCGTCCCCGGAGCGGTTTCGGCGATGAAGAGCACCGCACCCTCGACGATGGTGCGCTGGTTGGACTTGCAGGAGGCGAACTTCGCGCGACTCTGGAACGAGACGAAGTTGGCGATCGCAATGGACGCCAGGAGTCCGATGACCACGATGACCACCATGAGCTCGATGATCGTGAAGCCGCGTTCGGGAACGACGGGGCCACCCGCGCGGCGCAGGTTGCAACGGAGTTCTTGCTTCTGCGTGCGAGCCATGGGGTCTCTCCCGCACAACGCGTCGTCGAGGGTAGCGGTGTGCAGCGATCAGGCCGTGTTTGGTTCCGAGTCACTGCTGGAACCGCAAGAGGCATGCCGTTTCTGGAACCTCGGATTCCTCGAAGTGGAGGCGAATCGAGATGAAAAGGCTGGCGATCATCGGCGGCGGGTTCATGGGTGGGGCGCTCGCGGAGGGGCTCATCGGGTCGGGGTGGAGCCAGGAAGAGCTCATCGTCGCGGAATCCCGAGATGAGCGCCGCCGCGCACTCGAGGCGCGGCTGGGGCTCGAGACCACCGGTGACTCGGCCGCGGCGGCGCGCAGCGCCAACAGCGTGCTGTTCGCCGTGAAGCCGCAGGACTTCCGCACCGCGCTCAGCCAGGTTGCACCCGCCTTCTCGTCCCGGAAGCTGGCCATTTCGATCGCCGCGGGCGTCCGGATCGCGACGCTCGAGGGAACTCTGGGGGACTGTCCGGTCATCCGGGCGATGCCGAACACCCCGGCCGCCATCGGGCTCGGCGTCACGGCACTGGCGAAGGGACGATTCGCGACCGACACCCACCTGGTCACGGCGCTCAACATTCTGGGCAGCGTGGGCAAGACCGTGGTCGTCGAAGAGTCGCAGATGGACACCGTCACGGCCGTGAGCGGCACCGGCCCGGCCTACGTGTTCCTGCTCGCGGAGGCGCTGATCGAGGCGGCCATGCAGGAGGGGCTCACGAGGGAGCAGGCGTTCGCCCTCACCTACCAGACGTTCACGGGCGCTTCGCGCCTGCTGACACACGATCCGGCCGATCCGGCCGAGCTGCGCGCCCGGGTCACTTCACCCAACGGGACCACGCACGCGGCCGTCACCCACCTGCAGTCGCAGGGCTGGAAACAGACGTTCATCCACGCGGTGCACGCGGCTCGGGTCCGTTCGGAGGAATTGGGGAAATAGGCACAACGACATGCCGCGTCTGGCAACTTCGAGCAACGCCATGGTACAATCGAGGAATCCTGGGGTGCATTGGAATGGTGCACCTCGCTGCGCCCCGATCAATAGGTTCGATGACGGCATTGGGCCGCCGCGACGGTTCTTCGACCGTGTTCAACGCGTTGCGTTTTCCGGAGAGGGATCCTCATGTACAGACGTCGCTCTCGATCCCAATCGAAGTTTCCACCCCGGGTGCGGATCCCATGGTCCGTGGTTCGGCTGCTTCTCCTCGTATCCGTCATGCTGCCGGCCTGGTCGTCGGCTGCCGATCTGCAGGGCAACATCATCCATGATGGTTCCGGCAGTGGGCTGTACTTCGTCTACGCCTTCCGTATCGGGATCCAGGACGTCATTGCGGGCGTGGACGCTCGCCCGCAGCCCGGTGCGTACGAGATCCCGGACGTCACCGACGACACGTATCTGCTCTTCGCGTGGCGTGACCTGAACGGGAACATGGTGCCGAGCATCGGCGAGCCGCTCGGTTGGTTCGGCGATCCATGGCCCAGCTTCGTGACCGTGCAGGGGCGGGACGTGACCGGGCTCGACATCACGCTCTTTACCCCCGCGGTCACTTCCGAGATCCAAGGCGATGTGACGTACGGTGGGACGCTGTCGGGACGCATCTGGATCGTCCCGCACCTGTCACCCACGTTCGATCTCTTCGCGATCGCGGGCACGCCCTGGACGCTTTCCGGGCCGGGCGGTCCCTATCACTGCTTCGTCTTCATGAACGGGTCGTACTACCTCACCGCCTTCATGGACCGGAACTGGAACTTGATGCCCGACGAAGGCGAACCGATCGGGACGACGCCGGCTGCCGTGCAGGTCTCGCTCGGGACCACGGTGGCGGGAATCGACATCCAGCTCCAGGACCCGTTCGTCAGCGTCGAGCAGACGACCTGGTCCGAGATCAAGCAGCTCTACTCGAGGCCGTAGCTCCGTGGCTGCTCACCTCTCCGGCGCAGGCGCGTCTCCCGAACCGGGAGGCGCGCCTCGTCGTTCCCGGAAACCTCCCCCCGGGTCCGCAGGAGCCGGATTGCGTGTCAGCGACGGACGCTCCGGGAGAGGAAGCTCAGGAGGTCCTTCAGGGACAGCACGCCGACCAGGGCGCCCTGGTCCACGATGAGAAGGCGAGAGGTCCTGCGGCGGTTCATGAGCTGCAGTGCGGCGAGAGCATGCGCCGCGGGGTTCAGGCTGTTCGATGCGGAGCACGGCTCGACGTACTCGCCGACACGGCGTGTGCCCCACTGGTCGCGAGGCACGTCCTTGAGGCGGCTGATGGCGATGCAGCCGCGGAGCACGCCGCTGTCGTCCACCACCGGGAACATCTTGAAGGTGTGCCGGTAGAGGTACAGCTCGACGAGCTGCTCGAGCGAGATGTCCGGTGGCACCGTCACCGGGTTCGTCTGCATCAAACGACCCACGGGCGCTTCCTCCAGGACGCGATGCGCGAGCATCTGCTTGTAGGAGGACCTGGCGGCGGTGCGCAGGAACATCCCGATCAGGGTCGACCAGGCCCCGCCGACGTAGTTTCCACCGATGGCGGTTCCGACTCCCAGGACGATGAGCCCGAGGCCGACGAGCCCGCCGATGGTCGAGGCGACGCGGGTCGCCCAGCGCAGGTTCTTTCTCCACCCCCAGAGCACGGCTCGAAGGATGCGCCCCCCGTCGAGCGGGAAGCCGGGGAGCAGGTTGAACGTGGCCAGGACCAGGTTGATCAGCGTCAGGTACTTCAGAACCCCGACGACCGGAGTTCCCAGACCCGCCGAATCGCTCCAGCGCGTGAGAAGCCAGAACACCCCGGCCAGCACGTAGCTGCAGAACGGGCCGACGATCGCCATGCGGAACTCGGCCCTCGCGGTGGGCGGCTCCTCGCCCATCTCGGCCACGCCGCCGAACAGGAAGAGCGTGATCCCGCGCATCTCCATGCCGTGCATCCGCGCCACGATCGAGTGCGAGAGCTCGTGCAGGACGACGGACACGAAGAGCCCCAGCATGCCGGAGAGCGCCATCAACAGGATGGTGCCGGTACCGAGGTCGCCGTACTCGTGCCGGAAGGACGTCGAGAGCAGCCAGGTGACCAGGAACGCGATCAGCAGCCAGCTCGCGTCGACGCGGATGTCGAAGCCGAGGATGCGGAACAAGGTGACGCGCTTCCCGAACATGCAGCCCCTTTCCGGAGGATCATCTTCTCAAAGGAAAGCCATCCGCGGCGTCCTGTCCAGGCTCGGCACCGGGCGGCGTGGCTCAAGCCCTTGCACCCCAGTGGCTTAGCGCCACAGATGCGCGGCCCGGAGCGCCTCGGCCCCGTGCGCTGGCTCGTGTTCCAGGATTGCTGTAGACTCGATGCTTCTCGGGCCGCACTCGTTCAGCCACGGAAGGAACCCCCGGGGGCGGAACATGCGACATCGAAGAGGCAGACGTGCCGGTCTCGTGTTCCTGATGGCTCTGCTCTCGACTGCGTGCGGCGATGACCCACTGAAACCGACTCCAGACGACGTCGTTCGATCGCCGCGCGCCGTCGTCGAAGCTCTGGGCGCGGCCTACGAGCAACGCGGCTACCCGGCGTTCTCCAATCTGCTCTCTCTCGCCCCCGGAGCGGAGTTCCTCTTCCTCCTCGCCGAGCCGTCGCATTCGGGGGAAACGCAGTGGGGGCCGGCGGAGGAGGCTCGCATTCACCGGCGGATGTTCGAACCGCAGAACCCGCAGCCGGGCGAACCCGAAGTCCCGGTCGGTCTCTGGTTGCGGTCGGTGGATGTCGCGTTGAGGCAGGAGGCCGATTTCGAGGAACGAGAGGAGCTGTACCGTTCCGAGACGAATCCCGACGGTCTCGACCCGGCCCTCTGGCGCGCCATGGGCGCGAACTACGAGACGCGAGTCGAGTGGACCACCAGCGGACCGGTGGATGTCTTCCGGCTGCAGGGGCGATCCCACTTCGTCGTCGTCGAGAACCTCGCGAAGAGGATCGGCGAGCGCGGCAAGTTCCGGCTGTTCCGGTGGGAGGACCTCGGGAGCACGAACCCCGACCCGTTCGAGGCGTCTTCCTGGGGGGCCGTCAAGCAGCTGTATCGCACTCGTGCGGCGTTGCCGGCCGATTCGGAGCCGGCGTTGATCGAGGCGCTCGAGGAGGTGTACCGGCAGCTGGACGACGACAACCTGTGGCGAATCCTCTCGGTGCGGTACGAAACCCGGTTCGAGTTCGTGCCGAGCGAGCCCACGCCATGGGGGGAGACGCGATGGGGGGTGTCGGACGAACTGACGATTCATCGACGCATGTTCCGCCCCCAGGACGTCTGGGCGGGTGAGCCCGGCGTCCCGTCCGGACTCCACCTGCAGCTGGTCGACATCGAGCTGGCGCCCGAAACGGATTTCCGGGAGCGACCCGATCTCTACTTCGATCCCGAGACCAATCCCGATGGGCTCGATCCAGGACGCTGGCGAGCGACGGAGGCGACGTACGGCACCTTCGCGCTCTTCCTCACCCAGGCGGGCGCCCCCTTGCGGGTGGAGGGCGGGGCGCGTTTCGTCGTCATCGAGAGCCTCGGGGAGGTGACCCGCGGTGACCGGTACAGGCTGTTCCGCTGGGAGGACGAGCCCGGCAGTGTGCGCACAACATCATCGGCGGCGGCCCCGTGGTGGTGCTGCACCGATCTGACCGTCGAGGAGACGACGTGGACCGGTGTCAAGCTGCGCTACAGACCGGATCCCGTCGCGGTGCCGCCGATCGATTCCGAAGAGGACCTGATCGATGTGCTGGCCCTCGCCTACCGCAGAATGGATCCGGACCTCTTCGAGTCGCTGCTCGCCGACCAGGAACAGGACGGGATCGAGTTCCTCTTCTTCCTCCTCGAGCCGACCCCGGACGGCGCGTTCCACTGGGGTCACGACGAGGAGGCACGCATCCACCGGCGGATGTTCCGGCCCGACGGGCTCGAGCCCGGCGAGCCTGCGGTCCCGTCCCGTCTGTGGCTCCAGTCCGTGACGATCGATCTGGCCCCGTTGAGGGCTTTCGAGGAGCGCACGGATCTCTACCGCTCCGAGGACAATCCCGACGGCCTGGACCCGGGCGCGTGGCGAGCGTCGGGCGCGCCGTTCTGGGCCGAAGTGTCCTGGCACACGCAGCGCGGTTCTCGCTTCGGAATCCACGAGATGACGTACTTCGTCGTCGTCGAGGACCTGGCGAAGGCTGCGGGCGACCCGGGCAGGTTCCGGATCTACCGTTGGAGCGACATGGGATACGCTCAGAGCCTTCACCGAGTCGAAGTGCCCGCCCCTTGGGGCACGATGAAGGCCCTCTGGCGTTGACACCGTTTCCCGACCGAGGGGAGGAGTCCGGTATGGGCGCGGAGGTCGAGATCGTCCTGGGCTCGATCGTCGAGCAGGATGTCGAGGTGATCGTCAACTCCGCCAACACCTCGATGGTCATGGGAGGGGGAGTGGCTGCGGCCATCCTCGCCGAGGCCGGGCCCGAAGTCGAGGAGGAGGCGGTGCAGAATGCGCCGGTGCAGGTCGGCGATGTCGTGGTGACTTCGGGCGGTCGACTCTCCGTGAAGCACATCGTGCACATCGCGGTCGTGGGCGAGGTCGAGCCGGACATCTACGAATGTACGCGAACCGTCCTCGACACCGTGTCGGATCTCGGTGTCCGGACCATCGCCATGCCCGCGCTCGGTACCGGGAGTGCCGGCATGGATCCCGAGACCTGCGCCCGCGACATGTTCCATGCCATCCTCGATTTCGAGGTCGAAGCGGACGCGAGTCTGCTGATCCGGATCGTTCTCTGGGACGAGGAGCTGTACCCCCTGTTCCGCAGAGAGCTCGATCGCGCCTGACTCCGTCCCGCAGTGGGGTCCCGCCTCGCTGCCCGCCACGAACCTGGCGGACGTCCGAGCCCCGGGACCCCGCGACATGGACCTGCCGAGTCGACCGCAATCCCACGTGGACCGATGGGCTCATTCTCCGGCATTCGACGCCCGCAGGCACCATCGAAGCCATCCTCCGACACCTGCCCGCCGGCGAGGCGATTCCCCTGGAGGAACGGTCCACGCCAGTGCTGCGTCGTGTCGGCCTCTACGGGATCACCGGAGTCGTTCCCCGTGGTCGGGTGACGGGGGCGCGTGAGCCGGTCACGGAGTGCGCGCGGGGACGAAGACCTCGGCGAAGCCGGGGGAATCGAAGGAGATTTCGCGGCCGGCGATGCGGGCGTGGACCTGGTATTGGCCCTGGAGCTGGAGGAAGACGAGATTCTCCCGCCCCTCTCGGGGTGCGGTCGCGGTGACCTGTTGGACCTCGATCCGCACCACGACGCGGTCGGGTTGACGTGTTCCGAGGGAGGTCGGCTTGTGCTCGGCGAAAAGTGTGATCGCCGTGGGGACCCGGGACGGATTGCCGGGCAGCGGACCTGCTTCTTCCCACGCGTAGTCGATGCGCTCGGGACGGAAGAGACCGAGGAGACCGCCGCGTTGTTCGCCGCGTCGGGCCTGGGACAACATCAGGAAGATGCCGGCGCCGGACCGACCCGGCTGCAGCCGGGGGTGTTCCACGCGTCCGTAGAGAAGGCCGTACTCGGGGCTGCTCGACGTTCCCCAATCCCAGTGAACGTTTCTCCAGGTGCCCCAGTTGTGGTCGTGGTAGCCGGGGACGTCGTCGAGGTCGAGCCGGACGCCGCCGGCCTCGATCGTGCCCGACATGGTGGTTCGAATGCCCGGCACGGTGTAGCCGGAGATGAAGCGCTCGCTCTCGTGGATCAGGAACGGCGGAAAGTAGAGGTCGAGAACCGGCCGGACCGTGAGGTCGGCGCGTACGGGACCGCCCTCGTTCTCCCATTCCAGATGCAGACGATACGCACCCTCGCGGAACACGGCGGTCGTCTTGGGCCCGAATCGCAGATCGACGCGTTCCAGCGAGATGTCGTCCACGGACAAGGGCGTGTCGTCCCGGAACTCGAGGGGCGGCTGGCCGGCACGCTCGATCTGCAGGACTGGAACGGCGCGGCCTTCACCCGCTTCGAGATCGCCGCCCACGATGAAGCTCACGTAGCCGAACGTTCCGGTCCGCTGGTCCGTGAAGTTGAAGTACAGCCACTCCGCCCAGCGGTCGAGGCCGGGTTGGCCGCGCGGCGGCAGGTGGAAGCGGTCCATGGCGTTGTAGAGCGAGTCCACGGGTGGGTCCGTCCACATATGGTCCGCGTGCTGGTCACGCCAGTCGATTCCCTGTGCCGCGAACTCCGCTGTCGGGCCGCCCACGGCCCGATCGAGGCTCGGGATGAAACCGTGCGCCAGCGCCTGGACCGGTGCATCGGTTGAAGGCGTTCCATCGTGCACCACACGCAGATAGACCACCTTTTCGACCAGCGCCGGCGAGGCAGCGGCGAGCGCCGGCGGCGGCGCCGGAAGTGCCGCTTGCGCCGGCCGCACCTCCGCGAGCCAGGGGAGGAAGCGCGGCCCGGAGAGCACCTGCCGGTAGAGGAATCGCGCGTTGTCGAGCATGGAGTACATCCCGGTCGCGCCGCCGATCTTCATCACCTCGACGTCGATTCCGGCGGGCAGGAGGACGAGGTCGCCGCCACCCACCAGATCCTTGTCGCGCGCCTGCTCGAGCACCGCATCGCCGATCGACAGCAGCGTGATCATGACGCCGACTGCGATCCCGAGACCCAAGAGGAGCATCGCCGTGCGCCGCGGGCGGTCGGTGAGGACGCGGCGCGCCAGGAGGACGATCACGACGACTCCTCCACGATGCGGCCGTCGCGCATGCGCAGGCGCCGCGTGGCGCGGCCGGCGAGATCCGGATTGTGTGTGACGAGGACGATGGCGGTGCCGTCGGCGTGCAGCTTCTCGAGGAGGCGGGCGATCTGCTCGCCCGTCGCCTCGTCGATCTCGCCCGTCGGCTCGTCCGCGAGAAGCAGCCGCGGCCGGTTGACCAGCGCGCGGGCGATCGCCAGTCGCTGCTGCTCGCCGCCCGACAGCTGGCCCGGCTTGTGGCGGGCGCGCTGTCCCAGGCCCACGTAGTCCAGGACCTCGCGGATGCGCTGCTGGCGCTCTCGGCGCCGGCCCCCCGCTTCGAGGAGCGGCAGTGCGACGTTCTCCGCCGCCGTCAGCATGGGCAGCAGGAAGAAGCGCTGGAAGATGAAGCCGAAGTGCCGCAGGCGCAGCTCGGTGCGCTCTGCGTCGTTGAGCGTCGTGGCGTCGCGTCCGACCAGCTCGAGGTGTCCCGAGGTGGGCACGTCGACGGCGCCCAGCAGGTGGAGCAGCGTCGATTTCCCGCAGCCGGAAGGCCCCATGATCGACACGAAGTCGGCGCTTTGCACGTCGAGGTCCACCGAGCGCAACGCATGGATGGCGAAGCCGTCGAGGGCGTAGTCCTTGGTCAGGTGGCGTGCGACGACCAGCGTGCTCATCCCATCACCTCGCGGTGCAGCGTCGGGGCGATGCGCAACCGCGCCACGAGCAGCGCCGGGTAGATCCCGGCGATCGACCCCGAGAGCAGCAGGAGCGCCAGCGTCCGGAACGCGGCCCTGCGCGTGAAGACGAAGAAGCTCATGTCCACCGGGATGCTCGGGGCCCGGGTCAGGATCGCGTCGAGCCACAACGAGATCAAATGGCCGGCGCCGAACGCGATCGGCAGCGACAGGAGAACGAGAAGCAGGCTCTCGAGGAACACCAAGGTTGCGAGCCGGCGGCGGCGCAACCCGATGGCCCGGAGGATCGCGAGCTCACCGAGACGCTCTCCGAGCGACAGCGCCACGATCGTGCCCACGAGCAGAACGCATACGACCATGCTCACGGTGCCGAGGACGAACGAGAACAGGTTGAAGTAGGAGAGCTGTCCCTGCACGGCATCCAGCGCCTCGGCCACCGAGTACGCGTCGACCTCGGGGAAGGTGGCGCGGATCCAGGCCGACACGCTGTCGCCGTCGGCCGGGTCGTGCAGCGCCACCGCCAGGAGCGACAGCCCGTCCCGCTGCGCTTCGCCGCGCAGGTGCTGGGCCTCGCGCGTGCCGACCGCGAAGCTGCGCTGGGTCCTGAGATCGAAGTGGAATGCGGCGACGCCGGTCACGACGTAGGCACGCGGTGAGACGA
>JBHHXQ010000051.1:0-12796 GCA_046757105.1 Candidatus Krumholzibacteriia bacterium | reverse complement strand
GCCGTTGCGGAAACCCATGCCTCACCCCTTGCTGTGGTGCTTGAAGCGAAACTTCGGGGCCAGGGCGCGACCGGCGGACGCAGAGGAAATCCGAGTGCGCAGCAACCGGAAGGGCAGCCACACCTGACTGAAAGGCCATGCCACTCGTGACCCGCGCAGTATAGCAGGCGCTCGAGTGGGTGTCAACGCGGGCACAGGAGGTGCGCCATGGACCCGGTCGCACCTGCCGCGTCACGAGGAACCCTCTCGTTGTCTTCGGTGGGGTCTGGCTTTCAGTTCTCCGAACGGCCTGCGCGGTGCACCGGACCCCTTGAATCCCTCGGCTGGGCTGGGGGTGCAACGTGTTGCCATGCAACGCGTTGGGATGGCGTCCGGCGAGCCCGGGGCTGTCGGTGCTCTGTCGGTGCACCGTGGGTTGACAGGGCCCGTCATCTCTCGACACTTTCAAGCGCATCAAACCCTTCCAGGAGGTTGTGGTCATGATGACGGGTCGTGGCGCGCTGTGCACTACAAGACAATCGATCGTGGCGAGCGCTTGCGTGCTGGCTCTGGCGTTTGTGATCGCGCCGTCCGTCGACGCTCCGTCTGCCGCGGAAGTCCTTTGCGCGCACTGTGACGCCACCAACCCGGAGGGTGCATTCTACTGCCACGCGTGTGGCAAGCCGACGGCTGCAAAGGAGGGGGTGTACTGCTGGCGGTGTGGCCTCTTGCTCCCTCTGGACGCGAGCTACTGCATCAGGTGTGGGACCGGGGTTTGTACACACCCTCTCCCGGCGAGCGCGGGAAGTACGGAGCGCGCAGGCGAAGTGGCCGCATTCGACAGCGCTGGCGTTGCAGCGGCGCCGACAGCAGAAAGCAGCCTCACCCCGGCTTCCGCCCAGGTCGCTCCGGTGATCCCCGTTGTCGTGGAGGAAAGCGTGCAGCAGCAGGCTGCACCCGGGTCCTCTTCTGGCTTCGAGCCACCGTTCACGGTTCGTCCAAAGGCCTTGATCCTGCCACCACGCCTGTTCGATTCGCCGACAGGGGACATCATTCCGTCGCTTGTAGTGCATGCCGGTGGTGGTCTGTCATTCGGATTCAGCGACGACGAACGCAACGAACGTTGGGTCGTCTCCCTGGGGCTTGGTGGAGTCGGTGAGGCTGTCGTTTCCTCCTCGCGGATCGTGCACATCATCGATCCAGAGTCGGAGGCGTTGATCGGATTTCGCATCCGCGTGCCGGTCGCATGGGCGAGCCGCGAGCTCGAGGAGCGCCTGAACGTGGCGTTCAATGTCGCCGCGACCGACGACAATCAATTCAGCACGAACAGACCCTTTACCAGTGAAGATGGTATTCCGGTAGATCAGCTCACATACGAACACCGCGAAACCACCGCAGGGCTCGCGGCGACACTCGCCCTGCGCCGAACGCGTCTGCACGCGGTTGTGCATGCGACCGACATGAGGATCGACGGGGTCCGGTTCTCCTCGCCCAGCGGCGAGTTCGCGACGGGGCTCCCGAACAAGCTGGTGCACACGAGCTTCGGGCTGGGCATGGACTTCGCCGCCAACCCCAAAACGTTCTTCCTGACCGAGGTTCGCTCGTCACCGCTGATCACGTTCGGCGCGAGCACCGGGAAGGTCGACGTCGAAAGTCTGCTCGAGTTCACGATGGGACTGCGATTCTTCCCCGATCCCGTCGTGGCGCTCGATGCGAACGTCGGCATCGATGACGAAGCCGTCGGGCTCGCAGACCTCGAGATCGGTTTCGGATTGCACCTCGTATTGCAGCCTTCCCTTCGGGAGAGGATGTAGGCGGTATCAGGGTTTTCGCGTCCTCCGCATCGGGAAGGCTCTCCTGCGTTGGGCCGATACCGGAACGGACGAGTCAATCTTCCGGATCGGACGGAGAATCGTCGTCTCGGTGCGGTCGACCGGGATTCTCGGGAGTCTCCCCGGAGCCACGGCCGAAGGCGGTCAAGCCGCCGAGGGCTCCCAGGCCCATCGTTTCGACGGCGGTCGAGGGAACGATGATCATCGACCCCTTCTGCCGCAGTCCTTCGAAGACCATGTTCATCGCCCTCAGGTGCAAAGCCACCGAGTTATCCTGGTAGTACTCCGACGCGCGGGCGAATTTCTCGGCGATCTCGGTCTCGGCCGTACCGAGGATGATGCGACTCTGCCGCTCTCTCTCGGCTTGGGCCTGGCGCGACATTGCGTCCTCGAGCCCCTTCGGGATGGTGATGTCCCGGATCTCCACCGCCTCGGTCGTGATCCCCCAGGCGCTGGTCTTCTCGTCGAGGACCTTCTGGATCTCGTGGCCGAGCCGATCGCGCTCGGAAAGCAGGTCCGCGAGGGCGTTCTTGCCGATGGCGTTTCTCAGAGCGGTCTGGGCCGAGAGGATCACCGCCTGGTCGAAGTGCTCCACCTCGAGCACGGCCTTCTGGGCGTCCCAGACCATCCAGAAGGCGATGGCGTCCACGTTCACCGGAACCGTGTCCGAGGTCAGCGTGGTCTCGGCGCTGAAGTCGGTGACCCGGATCCTCTGATCGACGAACTGTGCCACCTTGTCGATGATCGGGACCACCAGGAACAGGCCGGACTGCCGCAACCCCCTGAACTTGCCGAAGCGCAGCAGCACCGCACGCTCCCACTGATAGGCGATCTGGATCGACGGGGCCACCAGCAGAGCCACGGCGATGGTCACCAGAAGCACCTCGCTTCCCGGCCGCAGCACGAGGTAGGTGATCAAGCCATCCGCGGTTCCGAGAACGACCATGGCCTCCCAGACCTGGGTCAATCGCAACAGCGCCGAAAGGGCCAGCGCCGAACCGAGGCTCAGGACGACCGCCTGCACGCTGAAGGGGTGCAGGTTCAGGTGCACGGTCAGGCCGATCAGGAAGATCGCCACCAGCATCAGCACGTTGACGGGCGCGAAACGGTAATCGGCGCGCATGGTGAGGGCGAACTTCTCGAGGGAGAATCCCGGGAGGGCCTTTCCCATCGCGCCGGTCTTGGACTCGGATCTCATGGCGACGCCTCCTTGTGTTGGCGCAGCCCCTCCAGGACTTCCTCCAACGAGAAGCCGTAGGTGGAAGCGCGAGCCAACAATTCGGTCAGGATCTGGTCGAGCATCCGCTGCCTCTCGAGCTGGTCGATCTCGGGGCGGTGCCGGCCGACGAACGTCCCGGCCCCCTGCTGGGTGTCGAGGACGCCGCCGATCTCCAGCTCTCTGTAGGCGCGGATTACGGTGTTCGGATTGATGCGAAGGTCGACGGCGAGCTGTCGCACGGTCGGCAGCTGGTCCCCCGGCTGCAGCTCGCCCCGGGCGATGGCGAACTTCACCTGCTCGATGATCTGGCGGTAGTAGGGAACGCCGCTCTTCGTGTCGATGAGGTATTCCATGGCTTCCACCGACCCTCACTGCTCTAGAATACTACTCTTCTAGTTGAATAGTACAATCTGCCCTGCATGTCAACCTGGCTCCCGGCCGTACCCCGCGCCATCGTGGAACGGCCACAGAATCAAGCGGTTCTGGGGGTCGCCGGGCGCTCCCGGTAGGTCACATGGGGCTGGAGGTGCGCCTCCGCGTCGTGCCACGCACAGCCGGTCCCCCACGGATCGGCTTTCGGCACTCCTGCGGGCCGATCCGGCGGGGAGCCCGGGGTCCGGCATTCTCCGGCTGCCGCCGTGCAGCGCCGGGGAGAAGCGAAACCAGCCCCCCGGTGTGGTCCCGGAAGCCCCAGACATTTCGGCGACCTGCCCGCACCATCCTGGAAACCAGGTTGCACCATGACCTGCAAGCGTCCTGTCGGGCTCGATCCACCCGCGGCCAGATGGGATGTCCATTCGAAACGCGAGATGTGAACGGCGCGGGGCGCGGGTTTCCGTGCTATGCTTGTCGCCCGGGTGAACGACGAGGAAACACTCCGTGAGACCTGCACTTCTGGCAGCCCTGTTCATCTCGACATTTTCGGCTCCCCTTTTCGCCCAGGCTCCACTCGAGGACGTCCACGGCGACATCCTCCGGAAGATGGAGATCGCCAGGGCGAAGCTGCGACCGGGACACGAGGCTCTTCTCGCGCCGAGCCCGACGCCCACGCAACTGCTCTTCGACGCGCTGCATTACGAACTCGATCTGGCATTCGACCCCGGCAACCAGGCGGTCGAGGGCTACGTCAGAGCCACCGTGATGAGCCTCGTGGACAGCCTCCACACGATCGATCTGGACGCCGACGATGTCCTGACCGTTTCATCCGTGACGGTGGCCGGCGGCGATACGCTCGCGTGGAGTCGCCCGGCCGATCTGGTCTCGATCCACCTGCCCGCCGGTCTCGCCGATGGCGACTCGATCGCGATCGAGATCGGTTTCGGCGGCAATCCGGGATCGGCCAGCGCCCCCGGGCTGTTCTTCGCAACCCATCAAGGGACGCCGGTGATCTTCTCGTTGAGCGAGCCTTGGAGCGCCAGGTCGTGGTGGCCGTGCAAGGACTATCCGGACGACAAGGCCACCTTCGATCTGTATCTCGCCGTTCCCGCCGTCCTCTTTGCCGCTTCGAACGGGGATCATCTCGGATCTGAGGATGTGACGCGCTGGGGAGTCCCCTACAGGCGATTCCACTGGCGGGAGAACTACCCCATGGCGACGTACCTGGCGTCGATCGCCGCCTCGGAATACGTGCGGTTGGACGACTCCTTCGTTCACGCCCCAGGGGAAACCATGGCCGTGACTCACTACGTCTATCCCGACCTGGTCGCTGCGGCCGAGGAGGATTTCAACGTCACCGTGCCGATGCTCGACTTCTTCTCTACGACGTTCGGGTCCTACCCTTTCGTCGACGAGAAGTATGGTGTGGCCCTCTGCAACCTCGGCGGCGGCATGGAGCACCAGACCCTCACGAGCTATGGCTCTGCCCTCGTCACCGGAAACCATTCCTATGACTGGGTCTTCGCCCACGAGCTGGCCCACATGTGGTTCGGCGATCTCATCACCTGCAAGGATTGGACGCACATCTGGCTGAATGAAGGATTCGCGAGCTACGCCGAGGCGCTGTGGTTCGAGCACCTGGAGGGCGCCGGGAAGCTCAGGTCGTACATGGAGGGCAAAGACCGGCCCGGCCAATGGCAGGGGCCGATCCTCCGGGACCCGGACGCGACCGATCGCTGGTACTACTTCGACAACGTCGTCTACAACAAGGCGGCCTGGGTCCTGCACATGCTCCGCCACATCGTCGGCGACGGCTCGTTCGTCCAGATCTTGCAGAGCTACGTGGCCGATCCCCGCTTCCGTTTCGGCATGGCCGGCACCGACGACTTCGAGGGGGTCTGCGAGGACGTCTACGGCGCGCCACTGGACTGGTTCTTCGACGAATGGCTCACCCGAGAGGATCGCCTGCAGTACAGATGGACCTGGCACTCCTATCCCTGGCAAGGCAAGACGAACTTGAGTCTGGTGATCGACCAGCTGCAGGCGGAGCTCTACACGATGCCGGTGGACTTCCGGATCACGACTACGGTTCAGCAGATCGACACGCTCTTGTGGGTCGGTGATCGTACCGAGGCGTTTCTCGTCGAGCTGGACGATCCGGTCACGGGTGTCGAGTTCGATCCCGGCCACTGGATTCTCTGCGACGTCACGGAGTACGCGACCGGAACCGAGAGCATACCCTGGATCACCTACCTGGAGCAGAACCGTCCGAATCCGTTCAATCCGCTCACACGCATACGGTTCGGCCTCGCGCGGCCGTCCGAAGTCCTCGTGCAGATCTACGATGCAAGGGGGTCCCTGGTTCGAACTCTTCTGGACACGCGCCGTGTGGCCGGGACACACGAGATCATCTGGACCGGCGTCGACCAGCGCGGTGAGCGGGTCGCTTCAGGCCTGTACTTCTACCGGCTCGAGACGGATTCGCAGAGCTTCACGAAGAAGATGCTGTTGCTCCAGTAGAGCGGCTCGGGGCGCGCAACGCCTGGGGATGCGCTGCGCGCACGTGCGGCGGGCTCCGACTACGTCGTCTTGCCGCTCGCCCAGATCGCCCGGTCGAGGTCGAGCGCGATCCAGCGCGGCCGCGGCAGGTCGTCGACGAGGCCCCGCAGAGCGCCTCCGACGAGAGCCGCAGCCGCGGCCGCCGCGTGCGTCGTGGCTTCATCGGCACAGTCGGCCGCCGCAGCCACCGCGTCGTCGTGCAACGAAGCCTCGTAGTCGGCGACGTCCTGCGGGTGCGACGGCCGCACCTCGTGCAGGCGCACGAGGGCGCGGCCGAGCCGCACGTCCAGGAGCCGCAGGATGCCCTTGGCGTTCTTGAGGCGCTCCCAGAGGCGACGCCGCGTCTCCATCGTGTCGACCGCAATCACCACGACCGGTGAGCGTCGCTGGTCCTCGCGCGCCTCGAAGGCCTCTGCGTGCACTTCGATGCAGCTCTCGGGCACGATGGAGCCGATGTGCTCCCGGAGCGCTTCGACCTTCTGCTTCCCGGCCGTCACGTCCTCCTTGCGGTAGAGCTGCAGTCCCTGGTTCTCCGGCCCGAGGCGGTCGCCGTCGTAGATGCGCTGCCGCACGCCGAGCTGAGCGAGCACGAGTGCGATCTGGCTCCCGGCGCGCCCGGCGCCCACCAGCGTCACTTCGACATCCTCGAGCCGCAGCACGTCGCTCTCGATTCCATCCACCCGAAGCCCGGGAAGGCGGCATCACCGCCGGGACCGGGGATGGCTTCGTGGCTGCCAGGGCGTTGCATCAGATGACCCCCTCGAACAACCTGAACATGCGCTGCACGCTCGACAGACTGCGCCGGCGTGCCTCTTCCAGATCCAGCCGGAGCTCCGGCGGGCATGCCTCGAACGGCACACCGATCAGCGTGCGTCCCATCTCGCGGGCGACCTCGGCGACGAAGCCGATGTGCGGGAACAGGTTCGGCGGCCCGAGAACGACGGCGGCCTCGGCGGACGTCCCGACCAGCGCGGCCAGCGCCAGACGCTCGTGCCAACCGAGCACGTCGAGCCGCCAGAGGTTCCACTGGCCGAGCCGCCAGTAGGGGCCGCCGTGCTCGCTCCACAGCGGTGGGTCGAGCTGGCAGGTGCGGATCCAGTGGCCGCGCTTGCGGCCTTCGCCGCGAACGGCCGGAGGGACGAGCAAGACGTCGCCCATCGCCCGGTACCTGTGCGGATCCTCGACCTCTCCGGCGGCGGTCAGTCCCTTCAGGATCTTGTTGGGAGCGGCCTCGTCGCGGAACCCGACCGTCACGGTCTCGCCGTGCGGGGATCCCGTCTCGTACAGGAGCGCGGTGGGGAGGAAGACCTCCAGGAGATCCTCGAGCAGCAGCAGGTCGCCCTCCCGTTGCACATTCTCGAAGGCGCGCCGCGCCGCGCCGGGATCGGCGATGAGCATTGGCTCGCGGACGTCGCCGGCGCTGCGCAACGTCTCGCGAGCCGCCATGCAGGCGCCGAATATGGCCGTCCGCAGGGCGAAGATGGAGCGGTTGAGGAGCCGGCTCCCGAGCATGATCGAGTACGGGCCGTCCTGGTCGAAGAGATGTCCCCGGATGTTCAGTGTCCGGAGGAACTCGTTCCAGCGCCGCAGCATGAGGCGACCTCCACGGGACTGGGGGATGACGCGCGTCCTGCGGGGCGAGGCGGGTGTCGCAGCTCGTCGTTGCGAGCGCCGCCGGCGTCCGCGGTGGCGTGCCCCCGGTTTCTCAGTTGACCCTCAGGTACGCCAACGCGATGAGGACGAGCGAGCGCATGTCCAAACGGTTGAGCGCCCAGGCGATGTACGAGTGGCCGAGCTCGCCATAGCAGCGCGGCGCGGCATTGCGCAGCGTTTGCGGGTCGACCCGGTCCAGGTCCTGGATCTGCACGCGCCGGCGGCGCGCCCCCTCGGGAAGAAGCAGGATGCGGAGGTTGCGGTCGCGGGCATGGCTGGGTGTCACGCGCGCGCCGAGCCGGTCGGTGGCGAGCTCGATCGTCTGCACCGGGCCACCCACCAGCTGCAGGAGGGGTCGCAGCCGGGCCGACGCCTCCGATTCGGGGTGGTGGGCGATGTGCTCGAGCGCATCGAGAAGCGACTCGGCCCGTTGCAGATCGACGTCCAGGATCCTGAGGTGGTTCTGAGAACCGCTTGCGATCTCCGAGAGGAGATAGTCTCGGCGGCGCCGTACGTCCGCGTAGGCCAGCGCCGCCTGTGTCGCCAGCACACCGGCCAGGAGCGCGACGGCCCGATGCCGCACGTGCGCCGGCGGGGCGCTCTGGCTCACGACGAGGTCGAACATGGGCTTTCCCCCTGGAAGCAGGTGCGCGGCACCCGGAAGAACGGGCGCAGCTGGCATCTCGAGACCGGTGCGGGCAGCCGCGGCGCGCGGCCCCCGCACCGTCGTGGATCGGCTAGCCCCCGCGGATGTGCGGGAGCACCACGGTTTCGCTTCCCGGCTTCACCGTGGCGTTGCCAGATACCGGGGCTCCGTCCATGTAGAGCTGGCCGCCCCTGTTCGCGAGCCCCAGCTCGTCCAGCAGCGCGGACAGCTTCATCGGTCTCCCGGACGGCACGGGAACTTCGTACTCGCCTTCGGAGAGAACCGAGACGCGCGCTGTCTTCACCTGGGTTTCCGACATCGGACACCTCCTCGCTTGCGGTTGGATTCGTCTGCGGTTGCCGCAGCTCGTTCGTGCGCCGGAATCGTCGCACGCGGGACGCATGTCGGCGGCGATTTCATTTTGGATTCAGAACGCCGCAGGAACCGGGGATCCGAGGGGGGCGGTGTCTCAGACTGGTACGTGTCCGAGGAAACACTGCGCGGTTTGTCGGGAGTTCGCGCCGGGTGCTTGCGGTTGTCGCGGCGTGGCGTGCTCGTGGCTCGCAAGGAGCTTCTGCGTGTCGCAGGGTCGCGCTGGACACGGAGAAAAATCGCTTTCCACCAGAGACGAGCTGGTGCTACAAAGAACTGCGTGGCCCGCGCATGAATCCCTACATCGATGCTTCTGCCTCGTGCGTTCTCGTGACCAACAGGTCGAACTGGCGCCTCGGGGGGGTGGAACCCGTGGATTTCTTGTCTCAACTCGGTGACAGGATCAGTACTACGTGCAAGAAGCTGCTCTTTCTTTCAAGTGAGAATCCCGGTGGGGTGACACCGATGACTCTGGCGAAGGAGCTGTTCCCCGAGGACGCCCGGATTCTGGCGCGCATCCAAGCGCTGCTCCGGCGCGCACCGAGAATCAGGGAGGTGTTGCAGCCGAAGACCGCGGATCAGCTGCGACGGGTCGCCGCAGATCTCGAGGAGAGCGGGCGTCGCGGCATGGCGCTCCTCGTGCTCGTGCAGAAGATCGATCGTTCGCCCGAGAACGGGGTGCAGCTCAAGAGGTCGCACGCGGTGGGGTTGGCCGACCTCCTGAAGAAGGCGCTGACCGAGGACGTCCAGACCCGCGTCCACGAGCTCCGGGCCCGTCTCGCCAGCCTGCCGTCGGACGAGGAGGGCCTGGTCATGACGGTGACCCGGGCGCCGTACCGCTTCATCCGCGTCCCATGTCAGCTGAGCGAGATGGATGAGCGCGCCGTTCGCGCGATCTATCCACTGTTCGACCGCCCGGCGTGGCTCACGCGGATCGGCTACATCGAAGCCAAAGGCTTCAAGGATGCTCAGGACCGCTACCGCTTCGCGCTGGCGACCGGAGTGCCCACCACCGACAACGGGATTCCGTTGAAGGATGTGGATGGAGTTCCCAAGAGGTTCCTGGGTACGCAGATCCGCTGCAGGCTGGACTGGGCCTCCGAGGTCAGCCACATGCTTCAGGACGTGTTCGAGCTCTTCTACGAGCCCAACAATGCGGCGCCGGATCCGCAGCGGACGTACGTCCTCGGGAAGTGGGCCAAGCCGCAAGCCGTGGACATCATCCGGTTCCTGAACGGCGGCCGCAACGAGATCCTGCGCATCATGAACCCGTTCTTCCGGAGCCTCGGCCTGGAGCCTTATCCTCTGATCCAGGGGGTCGCTTTCTTCCCGCCTCGCTGGGTCGAAGCCGGGAGCATCCCGGACCACCCGCAGCTCATGCGTCAGGATGAGCTACGCGCAACCTACCGGATGCTGCGCGGCATCGGTGTGAAGCATCTGCTCCCGGAGTGCGCGACGGCGTAGGACGGACTCGGTGCTGGCGTTTGGCGCTGTCGGGGCGGGCGGCCTGTGCCCGGCCGGTGTTATGATGCAGGGCGGTGATCCACAGGACGATCCACCGCGCACCGCACTGGGCTGAGCATGCGCATCCATGCCGGAATGAGCGGCTACTCCTACAGGCAGTGGAGCCCCGGGTTCTATCCGCGAGAGCTCGCCGCCTCCGGGTGGCTGCGTTTCTACGCGCAGAGGCTCCATACGGTCGAAAGCAACAATACGTTCTATCGCATGCCGTCGAAGAAGGTATTGGCGAGCTGGGCAGCAGACGTCCCCGAGGACTTCCGTTTCGTCGTGAAGGCATCGCGGCGGATCACGCACTCAAGCGGCTGAGGGACGTGGGTGGCGAGCTCGAGTACCTTTTCGGCAACCTTCTGGTGCTCGGTGACCGGCTCGGACCGGTCCTCTTCCAGCTGCCGCCGCGGTGCCGGCCCGTGCTCGAGTTCCGCGAGCCGTCCTGGCAGCATGACGAGGTCTACGAGACGCTGCGAGCGAACGGTGTGGCGCTTTGCATCGTGGACGACGACAGCAAGGACGAGGTGCCGCTGGTCCCGACCGCGCGGTTCGGCTATCTGCGCATGCGGCGGGACGAGTACGGCACGGACGATCTCCGCGCCTGGGTCGAGCGCATCCGTGGGAAGACGTCTTCGTCTTCTTCAAGCACGAGGGCTGCGCCCCGAAGCCGGCGCTCGATTTCGTCGAACTGCTGAACGACGTCCCGGGATGACATGGGGGTCCCCGGAACGTCGTGCACGGCGGCGCCGGCGTGGATGGCGCCCTGCCCGCGCCGGCCTTCCCGGTGGCGCGGTCGCCGGGACGGAAGCAGGGTCGGGGTGGGGGTTCCCCCGAGGTTGCGGAAAGCCGAACCGCCCGCCAGGCATTCCGGAATTCTTGACGTAAGGGTGGCCGGGAACCTCGTCTCGACCGTGGTCGGCTTGGCGCTGCGTGCGGGGTGAGGTATCATGATATGATTGGGGTGCAAAGACGCGACAAGGAATGTCCATGCAACCCACGCCACCGGCCCACGCAGGCCTGCGTTGCTTCCGGTCCCCCCCTGGGCAGGGTCGCGTCTCCCCAAACGGTCCTGCGCTCCCCATCCGCATGGTTCTGTCATCCACTCGTCGTACTCCGGTCCTGCATGCTTCGGCGCCCGTCTCCGCGGCGGCAGAGCCGTTCGACGCCGGCGTGGCGATCGCGAAGGAGGGTTGCTGCGGACCCCACGACAACGTGACGATTCGGCGACGATCAGCGAGGCATAGGACGTGTTCCACCGGTTGCTGCAGCACCAGCTGAAGAGGCTGGGTCTCGAGGAGCGGAATCTTCCTCCGGATGCTGCGACGTGGCAGCAGTTCCTGCAGTGCGTCAGCCGCGCCTACGCCGATGGCTCGCAAGAGCGCCATGTGCTGGAGCGCTCCCTGACGGTCTCCTCGCGCGAGATGCAGGAGCTCTGCGAGAATCTGCGCCAATCCTCGGAGGCCCGCATCACGCTGGAACGCAACCAGCTTCGTTCCGTCATCAGCTCGCTGGGAGCCGGCCTGTGCACTCTGGACGAGAACGGTGGGCTCGTTTCGATGAATCCGGAGGCCGAACGCATTCTGGGCCGGCGCGAAAAGGAGCTCGGCGGGCAGGATTTCATCGCACGAGTGGTGAACCCCGCTGCGTCACACGACAGCCTCGCGGACCGCGATTCGCTTCGCGAAGTGCTGGAAGCGGGGACGATGGTCCGCAGCGAGTCGGCCGAGTTCCGCAGGCGGGACGGCACGACGATCCCGGTCTCGTTCGGATTGAACGCGATGGTCGAGGACGGCAAGCTCCGCGGGTCCGTCCTCGTGTTCTTCGACGTCACCGAGCGGGTGCGGGCGCATGCAGAACGTGACCGGCTCTTCTGGCCATCGGTGGACATGGTGTGCGTCGTCGACTTCGGCGGGTTGTTCGAGCGCATCAATCCGGCCTTCGAACGCGTCTTGGGCTACCGCGAAGAGGAGCTGCTCGCAAGGCCTTTCACGGAGTACGTACACGAGCAGGATCTGGAACGTACGCAGGGTGCGCTGCTGAGGCTCGAGTCGGGCGAGGAGACGGACTTCGAGAACCGCTTCCGCTGCCAGGACGGGTCGTACAGGTGGCTGGAGTGGAAGGCAGTGTCCGCTGCCTCGGAGCAGCGGATCCATGCGGTGGCCCGCGACATCACGAATCGGAAGGAGGCCGAGGCCGAGCTGGCGCGGCTGGCATCGTTCCCGAAGCAGGATCCCAACCCGATCGTCGAGATGGACCAGTCGGGGGAGCTGTCCTACGTGAACCCCGCGGCCACCGTGGCGCTGCCGGATCTCGAGCGACTCGGGGCGGAGCACCCGGTGCTGCAGGACGCTTGGCCCTTGGCGCAGCAGCAGCTCGCAGAGGGTTCGAACCCGATCAGCCGGGAAGTCGCTTGCGGGGAACACGTCTTCGTCCAGAAGATCCACGTCAGCCCCGCCGGTCGGAAACTTCGCATCTACATGACGGACATCACCGAACAGAAGAAGGCCGCGGCGGCGCACCCGGACGCCCAGGAGGCCGTGCCCGCCCACAGCCGTGCCAAGCCCGAGGTCCTCACTGCCATGAGCCACGAGATCCGCACCCCGGCGAATGCGGTCATCGGCGTGACGGGTCTCCTCCTGGACACCGAGCTGT
>JBHHXQ010000050.1:0-12816 GCA_046757105.1 Candidatus Krumholzibacteriia bacterium | reverse complement strand
ACCGACGCGGTAGACCAATCGGTATCGAGCTTACCGCACCGGGCAAGGTCACGGTCACGGCCCTCAATCGCGTTCTGAGGGATCTGGGCTTGCCGCCGCTGAGAGCCGCCGATCTCGAACCTCTGCGCGCGGCGTAGGGATTGCTCTGGCTAACGGCATGCAGCTGACGGCGCTGCGCGCCGCAGCTGATGCCGAGGGCGTTAGGCAGGTGGAAATGTGGTGGAAAGCGCCGACTGCTGTCTTTCCAGTTCTTCCCATAATGGGTCTTGTGTTGGGCTTGAGCTTTGGTCATGGGGCCGCAGTGAGCACTGTGACAGATGTGATCCCAGAGAACATTGCAGACCAGCCCATCCACATCCGCGTGGAGAGTAGTCCCAGTTACAAGGGCCTTGTCTACTTTAGGATTAGTAGGATTAGTGTTACCGCGGGCAAACATGAAGTCTCCCCAAGTCGACTCGGGCTGGCCTCCGAGCCCGAACCGTGTTCCTTTATGGAAATGTACGCCGGGAAGCCACCAGTCTCAGACGCTGACCCAGACATTCGACACGAGGAAACCATCAGAGTCCCAACCCGCCTCGTATTCCCTCGGTCCCACCCGCGCTGGCCTGCGGTATCGTATGACACCACGTGTGTGCAGACTGTGGTGTTGAACGTTGGGCACAAGATGACCCTGGGTGTCGGCTCTCGTTTGTCTTACGACGATGGCGCTGAAGTCATCGAACTTGGTCGTGGACTGCGAAGCATCGGATGCCTGAGCTGCGGCGGCCGGGTGCTTAACGGCGTTACCGAAGTGATGGATCGGCAAGGGAGTCTACAGATTATCGAGGAACTGGTATTGTTTGAGACCGACATTCCAGATCAGCACCTATGGCAGCCGAAGAGAGGAAGGTACCAAGAGCTCTGGAGAGGAGTTGCGACCGGGGTCCTCGAACGCGAGCGATAGAAGGTACCTTCACGCGTGATGCCGTCTGACAGCGTGCTGCACCCGGCGAGCGCTGCGCGGTTGTAGCGCCAGTTCGTGAGGGTCGTGTGCCGGAACCTGCGCACCGCACCGACTCCAGCCAGAACGCGCCCCCATGCCGCGGCGCGGCCACGCACGCCCAGCGAAGCGATTCCCTGCCCTCGAAGTCGCGCGCGTCCGCTTCGGTGCGTTGCGTCCACGGGGAGAAGCGCAGGAACCGTGGCTTCGATGGGTACGCGAGCACGGCGCGCCAGTCCTCTTCTTCGAATTCGCACAGGATGAGACGTCGGGTCGTGATCTGCATGGCAGGATTGTGTCTGCAGCGGCATGCCGCCGCAACCCCGGGCTCTCCGGTGGCTCCTATGCCGGATCGATTGCCTCGTACAGCGACGAGTAGTCGGAGCCGGCATGCCCGAGTGCCTGCACGTGCTCCAGGATGGCCTCGATCGCCCGGATGGTGCCGATCTCGAGCCCCAGACGCTCGCCTTCCAGGAGCATCAAGCGCACGTCCTTCAGGAGATGCCTGGCCGGGAAGTTCGGATTCGAGAAGCGGCGCTCGAGCATGCTCGGGAGCTTCTTGTCGTAGGTCGGGGCGTAGAGCGCGCTTTCTCGGACGATCCGCATGAACAGGTCCACTTCGATGCCCGCACGACGCACCAGGCCCAGGCTGAACGAGAAGGCCGCCGTGAGCGACGCAATGAGCTGGTTCAAGGCCAGCTTGAGGATCGCCGCTTGCCCCACGGGCCCGACGTGGAGCGGCTGCGGACCGAAGCACGAGAGGAACGGGCGCCAGCGCGCGAACTGCTCCTCGCTTCCGCCGACCATCACGATCAGCGTCCCGCTCCTGGCCTGTGGAATGCTGCCGAGAACCGGTGCCTCGAGGTAGTCACCGCCGGCTCCGGCAACTCTCTCCGCCAGGTGTACGCTCTCGGCCGAGGAGATCGTGCCCATCTGGATCACGGTGCGGCCGTCCAGATCCACCGGGCCGCGATGTGCCGAAGCACCGCCAGCGGCCGGAGTGCCTCCAGCCGCCGCCGCGCCGCCGTCCTCGGCGTTCGGAGCGCGGTCCACCGTCCGCTCCTTCGCGACAGCCTCGGCGAACAGCACGTTCTCGATGACCTCGGCATCCTGGAGCATGAGCAGTACGCACTCCGCCGTTCCGACGGCATGGCGGGCGGTTTCGGCGACCACGGCACCGTGTGCCTGCAGCGGCTCGGCCTTGGCGCGTGTCCGGTTCCAGGCGACGACCTCGTGGCCTGCATCACAGAGCTTCTCGGCCATGGGGCTGCCGAGGAGCCCCGTGCCGAGCCAGGCGATTCGCATGCTGCCTCCGTCGGTGTCTCGTGGGTTTCGATCGCGTGCTTCGTGGACGCGCGTTCGGCGTGTGCGCACGACTGCCATGAGCGCGCCCGGCGTGCCGGCGAGAGGGGGCGCCGATCATCCGGCGCCGGCACGTTCTCCTGGAGTCGATCAGCGCGTGCGCAGCTTCTCGGCGCGTCTCGAGAGCTCGCCGGCCTCTCTCCGGTGTCCCAGGCGCTCCAGGACCGCCGCCAGGTTCTGCAGGACGTCCGGGTTCTCGGGTTGGTCCTGCGCCAGGTGCCGCAGGATGGACTCGGCCTCGGCGAGCCGGCCGCTGCGTGACAGCGCCACGCCGAAGTTCACCGCGATGCGCCAATCCCGCGGCGCCTGCTCGTGCGCTTGGCGCAGCACCTCGACCGCTCGCGACGCCTGCTGCAGGTCCAGATACGCCTTGCCGAGAATCCGCAGACCGTCCGCACTCAACGCGCCGGCCTCGAAAGCGGTGGCCAGCTGCTCCACCGCCGCCGGCGCGTTTCCGGCCGACAGAGCGGCCCGGGCGATGACGAGCCGGCCGCTCGCCTCGTGCTCCGGCGAGTCGAGGAGACTCCGGCCGTCCTCCGTGGCGCCCTCGAGATCACCGCGGCGCAGCCGCACCTGCGCGCGCCCGACGTGGGCGTTCATCGTGTGGTGCTCAAAGTCGATGCAGGAGGAGAAGGCGGCTTCCGCGATGGCGTACAGGCTGTCGGCATGTTCCTTCGAAGGGCTGTGCTCGGCGAGCTGCAGCGTCGACCCGCCCAGGTTGAGCTGCGCCGCGAAGTCCCACGGGTTCGACCGCACCAGACGCCAGAACCGTGTGACCGCGCCCTCGAGATCTCCCTGGGCCCATTGCACGATCCCCAACCCGTTGCGCGCGGCGCGCTCGTGAGGTGCCACCCGCAAGGCGCCCCGGTAGGCGCGCTCCGCCGCCGCCCGATTCCCGAGCTCGTGCTCCAGGGAGCCGAGCTCGACGAAGACGGCGCTCGGCGCGCCGGGCCGCCCTGAGGCCCCGAGGAGCGCTTCGCGAGCTGCGACGAGATCGCCGCGCTCGCGGGCCAGCTTGGCGTTCTTGTAGTCGTCGAGCCACGCCGGCGCAGACGCGGGTGCCGTGGCCAGAAGCGAGTCGGCGCGCTGCGTTTCGCCCGCCTGCATGTAGAGCACCGCCAGCATCTCGACCACGTTCGTTCGCCGGCCACTCGCCAGAGCCAACGAATGCTCCAGAGCCCGGCGCGCCTTCTCGTCGCCGCCACGCTGCTGGTAGGCCTCGGCCAGCAGCACCCACAGCACCGCGTTCTCGGGATCGAGTCGGATGGCCTGCACCGCGAGCGCATGACCGCGGCGCGTGGCGCCCCGATCGAGCAGGATGCGAGCAGCCTCCTCGTACGCTCCGATGTAGTCCGGAGCGGTGTGCAGCGCCTCCAGGTAGAGACCGAGCGAGTCGATCCCGCCGACCTTGCGCAACGTCTGCGCCCTCTCCCAGAGCCCCCGAGCCCACCGTTCGCGCATGGAGCGGTGCGTCATGTCGAGTGTGTAGTAGTCCTCGAGGGAGATGTCGTCGTAGTAGACCTCGTATTCGGGAGGGGGCGGGCCGAGTGCCCGGCGGGCGGCCTGGTCGGGAGCGTCGCCGTACGGCCTCCGCATGTCGCCCCACGGCTCGAGGGGTGGCAGGGGAGGCTTCTGCGAGGTCGCGCACGCGGCGACTCCGAGGAGGGTCAACCAGAACCCGAGCCGCGCTGTCCGGGCCGCCAACCTCATCGTTTCCTCCAGCACGCCGGGCCGGTGCCGGCACCTGCTCGAGATGGAACACGATGTCGCACTCGCATCGCAAGACTCCGTCCTCGTCGCGTTGCAGCGAGACGATCCGACGCACCACGGCTGGCGCCGCAAGCTTCCTGGTGCGTTTCGAGATCGACGGATCGCGAGCGGCCCGACAATGCCGGCGTACCGCGGCAGGACGGTGCCGGGGAACCGCGAGGCGGCGTGTCTTCATCGTGGCTTCCGGTCGGGTGCAAGCGGTGCGCCGCAGCGCGCCAGACCACGGGCCGGCTTCTCTGCAGAAGCACCGGCCGCTTGGCGTCCGCGATGGCGAGCGGGTCCGAGGCGCTCCACTTCTGCCATGGAACCGCATCGGGCCTCCTCGGGTTCCGCGGCGGACGCCGGCCCGTTCTCCGGCCGCACCGAGATCCGTCATCGCGAGCGCGAACGCGCACGGGCGTTGCCCCATCGCTTGCGGCCCGGGCGCACGCGCGGCTGCGCCACCTCCGGAGCAGTGCGCGGCTGGCGGCGGATCCACTGTGCGATGGCAAACGCTGCCAGCAGCGTCAAGAAGAGCTCCATCGGGTAGCGGAAGCGCGGCTGGCCCCAGAACAGCGCGTGCGAGCCGAGCCAGTAGAGCGACAGGTACACCATCAGACGCAGCTCGGCGGGCAGACGCCCCCAGAGAATCAACGCCGCGGCCAGCGCTCCCACCAGGATCAGGTAGCTGTGGACGGCCGCGAGCTGCGTGAAGATGCCGTCGAGGTAGCGGTTCTTGGCGCGCTGCCGGGCGCGCAGCTCCTGGGCGATCCGGTTCAGGACCGGGTCGCTCCGCCAGCCGTCGGGCAGCAAGATGGCGCTGTTGCCGTGTGGGGCGTACACGGGGATGCCGAAGAGATCAACGATCTTGCGCGCACCGCGCGTCATGAAGCCGAGCGGATCGTCCGCGATGTAGCGGAGGCCGAGACGGTATCCCATCCGGTCGATGGAGGCTTGGTCCGCCAGGTGGGCCATGGGCGTCTGTGCGAGATCGCGGTACCCGACGCCCACCTCGTTGTGGCCGAAGTAGAAGTTGATGCCGCCGCCGAAGCAGACGATCGCCGGGCTGCCGACCACGAGCGCGTTGCGCAGCGTCCACGGCACGATGACGAGCGCGCAGGCGCCCAGCATCCAGGCCGCGCTCCGCAGCCGGGCGCGGCGCCCCGGCGCCCGTCCACGCAGCCAAAGCGCCACCACCACCGGCACCAGAAGCCCGATCGCGCGTGTGAGCGCTCCGAGCCCGAAGACGGCGCCGGCTACCGCCAGCCCTCGCGTGTGGCGCCAGGTTCGAATCGCCAGAAGGAGCCCCAGCGCGAGCCACACGCTGAACAGGTTTTCGGATGCCAGCAGGTTGGTCATGAAGATCCACGTCGGATTGACCGCGGCCAGAAGAGCGGCGACCAGCCCCACGCGCTCGCCGCCGGCCTGCCGGCCGATGCGGTAGACGCACCAGCACAGAAACGTTCCGACGGCGACCTGCAGGAAGACGACCGGCCGGTGGTTGACGCCGAAGAGCGTGTAGAGCGTTCCCACGGCGAACGGGTACACGGGCGGCCACCATCCGAACTTGCCGTAGTACTCGACCTGTGAAGAGTCGAAGAAGAAGCTCCAGTCCTCGGAGATCTTCTCGCCCGCCATGTGATAGTACAGGTAGTCGCTGAACGGCACCGTATCCGAGAGCCAGAGAACGGCGGCGAGCCGCAGCCCGAAGGCCAGCAGCAACACGGCCAGGAGGGGCGAACGTGCGGCCTTGTGCACGGAGGATCCGGAGTCCGGAGTGCGTCGTGTCACCCCAGCACCCTAACCGTTGTCCCGGGACGCGACAACCCCTCCTCGCCTCCGTTCGGATCGTCGTGCGCACGAACGCCCCGGTGCTTGCGAGCGCTCCGGCCCCAGAGCCGTGCGGCCGTGTAGCCAGCCAGCAGTGCCAGCGGAATCTCCACCGGAAAGCGGAAGCGCGGCTGGGCCCAGAACACGACGTGTGCCGCTGTCCACGCGAGCACGAGCCAGACGGAGAGACGCAGCTCGTCCGGAAGGCGTCGCCGAAAGAGGACCGCGGCCGCGAGCGCACCAAGCAGGAGCAGGAAGCTGTGGGCGCGGGCGAGGTGCATGAACAACCCGTGCAGCCAGCGGTCGCGCACACGTTGTTTCGCGAGGAGAGCCTCGGCCTCTTCCCGAAGCTCCGGCCGCGCGTGGAAGTCCGGGACGAGGATGCCGCTGTTCGCGTGCAGGGCATAGTCGGGGAACGCGTACAGGTCGACGATCTTCCGGGCGCTCTCGACCAGTGTGCCGAGCGGATGCTCCGCAATGTGCTGGAAACCCAGGCGATACCCCTCACGGTCCATGCCGGCAAGCTCACGCTGGCTTGCCAGAGGTGTCTTCGAGGGCTCACGGTAGCCGATCTTCGTCTCGTTGTGTCCGAAGTAGAAGTTCAGTCCGCCCCCGAAGCAGACGAGCGCCGGATGTCCGGCGACGGCCGCGTTGCGCAGCGCCCAGGGTGCGAGCGTCACCGCGGCGCCGCCCAGGAGCCAGGCGACCCCGAGCAGCCACTCGCGCCGCCCGGGCATGCGGGCGCGCATCCACGACGCCGCAACGATCGGGACGACGAGCCCGGCAGCACGCGTCAGCGCGCCGAGCGCCAGAACCACCCCCGGCCACACATACGAGCGCGCCTCGCGGGTCTTGCGTCCGGTCAGGAACAACCCCAGCGCCAACCAGAAGACGAAGAGGTTCTCCGACGCCAGCTGGTTCGTGAGAAAGACGTAGCTGGGGTTCAACGCCACCAGAAGACCGGCGACGCGCCCGGCCCGCTCGCCCGCGGCGCGCGCGCCGATTCGATACACAATCCAGCACACGAGCGTGCCGAGGAGCACCTGGACGAAAATCGCGGCGCGGTGATCCGGGCCCTGCAGCGTGTAGACGAGCCCCAGGAACAGCGGATAGCCCGGAGGCCACCAGTTGAGAGGCAGGAACGTCCGCACGACGGAGCGATCGAACAGGAACCCCGGATCGAGTGCGATCTGCGTGCCGGCAACGTGGTAGAGGGCGAAGTCCGAGTACGGCACCGTGTCGGAGAGCCACAGCACGACGCTCAGTCGCGTTGCCAAAGCGACACCGACGAGGAAGGGCTCGAATCGCACGAAGGGCCGGAGTCGCATCAAACGCCCGTCTCGCATGAGCGGCCGAATCGCATGGAGGGCGGACCCGGCATCAGGTGCATCGGCTCGGTTCACCGCCTTCCCCGGAGACCATGGCCTCGGCCTCGATCTCGACGAGGATCTCGGGTGCGATCAGGCGGCGGACCTCGACCATGGACGTGGCGGGTCGGATGTCAGCGAAGAACTCGCCGTGCGCTCGACCGACCTGTTCCCAGTGGTCGATGTCGACCACGTACATGCGCGTCCGGACCACGTCGCGAAGCTCCGCACCGACGGCGTGCAGTGCCGACTCGATGTTTCTCAGGACCTGCACGGTCTGCGCGTAGGGATCGCCGATGCCGACGATCTCACCCTTTTCGTCCGTTGCGGTGGTTCCCGAGACGTGCACGTGTGGCCCGACACGCAGGGCCCGGGAGTAGCCGACCAGCGGCTCCCACTTCGTGCGCGTCGAGTGCTGCCGTCTTTCCATGGCGCTCCCGTTCGGTCTGGTTCGTCGCGGTGCGGCGCCACACCCGCTCATCCTGCTTCGGTGTCGGCCTCGGCGGCAGCCAGCGCTTCGCCGGCTTCCCGAACCCGGCCGGACCCAAACGAGCAGGATTGCGTCTGGGATGGGGAGATCCGCGACGAAGGCTAGTGGAACGGTTCCCCGGCGGTCAAGCGGGCGCCGATTCGAATGGTCCGCCGTGGCTGTCCGGTCGGATGCTCGTGCGAGGTGGCGGATCCGCGCGCCTTCGCGAGCGGGAACGCAGACCTCGCAAGGCCTCGATTCCCGTTGCCAGCGCGACAGAGGTCAGGAGTGCGAGCAGGATCTCCAGCGGATAGCGGAACCGTGGCTGCGCCCAGAAGACGACGTGCGCCGCGAGCCAGTAGAGCGACAGCCATGCGATGAGGCGAAGCGCGCCGGGCAGGCGGCGCCACAGAAGAATGCCGCTGGCCAACCCGCCCGCGAGGATCACCCAGCTGTACACGGCGGCGACGTCGGTGAGCACGCCACGCAGGTACCTGGCCTTCACGCGCTGGCGGGCGCGCGCCGCTTCGACCTGCTTCGCGAGTTCCGGATCCTCCCGCCATCCCTTGGGAAGCCGAATGGCGTTGTTGGCCTGCATGGCGTAGCTTGGTACGTCGAACAGCTCGATGAGCTTGGCCGTGCCGCGGGTCACGAAGCCGAAGGGCCGCCGTGCGAGATGCTGCAGGCCGAGCTGCCAGCCGCGCCGGTCGATCTCCCCGGGCGTCCGCAGGCCGGCCATCGGGGTTTCCGAGACGGGGCGGTACCCGAGCGGACCGTCGTTGTGTCCGAAGTAGAAGTTCAACCCGCCTCCGTGACACACGAGCGCGGGGCTGCCGACGACGATGGCGTTGCGCACGCTCCACGGCGCCAGCACCACAGCGAAGGCGCCCAGGAGCCAGGCGGCGCTCTGCAGCCAAGGGGTCCGGCCGATGCCACGTCGTCGCCGCCGCACGCTCG
Source organism: Candidatus Krumholzibacteriia bacterium (assembly GCA_046757105.1). GTDB lineage: Bacteria > Krumholzibacteriota > Krumholzibacteriia > JBHHXQ01. The sequence goes on along the minus strand of JBHHXQ010000050.1, from coordinate 4,103 downwards.
AGTCGCCGCCGTCACGAGGTCGGCTTGCGCTCGAATCCGCGGCCCCGATCTGTTCGCCCGCGCTCGGCTCGTGGGCTCGACGGCGCAACCAGGCGGCGACCAGCACCGGCAGCATCAGACCGATTGCGCGCGTGAGCGTCGCGAGCCCGAGAACGACTCCGGGGAGCGCGTACGCGCGCGGGCTGCGCCAGGGACGTACGGCGAGCCACAGGCCGAGCGCGAGCCAGAACGCGAACAGGTTTTCCGACGCGAGCAGGTTCGTCATGACGATGAAGGTGGGGTTGAGCGCGACCAGCAGTGCGGCCAGCAGCCCCACGCGCTCGCCGCCGGCACGTTTGCCCACACCGTGGACCAGGCCACAGACCAGTGTCCCGAGGAGGACCTGGATGAAGACGGCGGCACGGTGGTGGACGCCGAAGAGGTCGTACACCGACCCGAGGAACATCGGGTAACCGGGTGGCCACCAGCTCAGCTTGGCGAGCTTCAGGATCCTCTCGCCGTCGAACCACAGGCTCCAGTCCTGCGCAGTCAGGCGGCCCGCCTCGTGGTAGTAGAAGTAGTCGCTGTAGGGGTATGTGTCCGAGAGCCAGAGCACTGCGGTGAGACGCAGGCCCAGCGCCAGCAGCAGCACGCCCGCCAGTCGTCCATCACGGTGCATCCGTCGGATCCCAGCCCGTGTGGAGGTCTTCGTCGAGAGAGCCGAGGAGCTGCATGTCTCCATCGGTGATCGAGACGTCGGACATCGTGGTTTTCTTCCGGATGGGCCTGGCGGACGTGCCCGGGAACCGGCCGACAGTATGCCCGCGCTGGCGATTCCTGTCGAGATGGGTCGTCCGACGGCCCGTCCCACGCGTGCGCGAGGGACAGCTCGTCATCCCCGGCGAACGTCTGCGCGTGGGGGCGGGTCGGCCCGCCGGGCGCGACCCGGGCGTCCCTCTCATCCAGAAGCCGGGTTCGCCTGCGAGGCCGTGCGGCGCAGAGCGTCGAGCAGGCTCTGCGGATTTGCCGTGCTCAGAAGCAGCGAGTAGCCGTCACGCGTCGGAATGTGGAGGACGCGCCTGGGGTCGGTCACGAAGACGAGGCTCTTTTCTCCGTTCCGGAGCTTGAACCAGCCCGCGCTGTAGCCGGGCAGCCCGGCCCCGTTCGTTCGCCACTTGAGCTGGTGCTCGCGGTCGTGCGTCAGGTCCACGACGCTCGCATCTTCGAGGCGAAGAGAGACGAGTGGGATCCGGCGGGCGTACAGATCGCCCTTGATCTCGAGCCCCACGGAGGATGCCTCGAACTTCACGTGGCGCGACGCCCACGCCAGGTAACCGAAAAGCGAAATCAGCACCACGAGCAGAACGGCGATTCCGAGGAAGAACCAGATCGGACCGCTGCCGGCCGGAATCATGGGGAAGACCTGTTTCATGGTCGGAAGACCTCCCGGGTCTCGGATCTCTGCAGCAGCTCGCGAACGTTCGGCGAGGCGACGCGGGCTCGATTGGACGGCGACCGCAGCGCCGACTCACCCGTGCGACTTCTGGCTCCGCTCGGACCGTCGCCGGAAACGGCCGGCAAGTTCTCCGGGCAGTCGGTCGCGATTCTCGGCCGACACCACGAGAAGCTCGGCGTCCGGGCGGGCTTTCACCTCGGCGATCAGACCTGCCCCCCTCGATGCGACGGTCGCGAGAATGGGAACCGGGCCATCGAGAAGACGGCGGACGGCGTGCAGGAACACGTCGCCGCAGCATTCCATCTTGCCGATCTCGTCGACGATGAAGAGGTCCGCATCGCCCGGCGGGCGATCCAGCTCGGACCGGATCAGGCGGTCGAAAGCTTCCAGCTGCACGCCATAGCGGCCCACCCGCAGCCGTGATGCGAAATCGCGGTGCGCTAGCATTGCGCAGCCCCCGCCCAGACCCACGGCCTCGAAGCCCACGCGGCCTCCGTCCTGGCGGACCTCCCGGGTATAGAAGCCCGCGAGACGAAGCCGGCCGAGCTGCTCGATGACACGACGCACGACGGTCGTCTTGCCGCAGCCCGGTCGGCCGGTCAGAAGGACGTGTCGGATCGTTCGCGCCACGCGACAGCTCCATGGTCGCAGACCTGGTTCGCGGACACGAGCCCAGCCCCAAGCCTAGCCCAGGCAGGTGTCGGGCCACAGCCTCGAATGACGTATACTCGCCGAATCGGAGCTTCGGAATCCCCGGGTGCGTCCGGATCCCGAATCGACATGTTCCGGATGCCGGTGGTGACCAGATGGCGGAACAGAGAGCTGAACGCATTCCCCTTCCTTGGAGCCGGTCCTGCTACGTGTGCGGTCAGGACAATCCCCAGGGACTGCGGGCACGATGCTTCAAGGTGGGCGACACGGTCGAGCTGTCGCTGACGACCCGCCGGGAGCACTCGGGATGGAACGATGTGATCCACGGCGGGTTCATCGCCACGGTTCTGGACGAGGTGATGACCTGGGCCGCCATCGTCGGCAGCGAACGGCCGTGCTTCGCCGCCGAGTTCAGCATCCGCATGGTCGAGCCGCTGGCCCCGGAGATCCGGTGCATCGCGGCGGCGCGGATGACGGGTGCGCGCCGGCGCATCGTCGACACCGAGGCCTGGCTGCGGGACGACGAGGGCCGCACGTACGCCAAGGCCACCGGACGCTACATGCCCGTCCCCGGCAGTCGGATGCGCCACCTGCGCGACGACTTCGTCACCTCGGAGGAATGCCTCGATCTGGCCCACATCTTCGGCCTCTGAGCGGGTTCGGGGCCTGAGTTCGGCATCCGAGCGGCTTCGGGCTCTGGGCGGACCGGACGCCGTCAGGTGCGCAGGTCGCGCTGTTGGACGTTTTTCGTGGCCCGAGGTGGCAGTGTTCGTGGGGTAAGGGTGGCGCGATGGGTCACTTCTCGCGGCTCGTGGCGGCGCGGGTGATGAGCCAGAGCAGAAGCGCGAGGAGGGCGAGGCCGATCAGTTTCTGGAAGGGGCCGGCCCACTCGGGTCCGAGGCTCCACGGCTGGTGCCCGAGCGCGCGCTGGATGACGACGATGCCGGCGATCAGCACGCCGACGAGACCCTCTCCACCGACCAGGCCGGAGCCGAACAGCACGCCGCGCTCGCGCCGCAGCTCGGCGTCCTCCGGCGTCGCCGCGCGCCGTTGCAGGAAACGGCGCAAGAACCCGCCCAGGAAGATCGGCACCATCGTGGACACCGGCAGGTAGACGCCAACCGCAAAGGGCAGCGTCGGAATCCGCATGAGCTCGGCGATGATCGCCAGGCCCACGCCGATCCCGACCAGCGTCCACGGGAGTGCGGCGTCCAGCACGCCTTCGATGACGAGCTTCATGAGCGTCGCCTGCGGCGCCGGCAGCTCGCTCGAGCCGAACGAGTAGGCCCGGTTCAGGAAGAGAAGCGTCAGGCAGACGAACGTCGCGCTGGTGATGACGCCGACCAGCTCGCCGATCTGCTGCTTGCGCGGCGTGGCGCCCAGGAGGAACCCCGTCTTCAGATCCTGCGACGTGTCACCCGCGATCGACGTCGCCACGCACACGACGGTACCGATCATGAGCACCGCGGCCTTGCCGACCTCGTCGGTCCAGCCCATGAGGTAGAAGATGCCGCTCGTGCCGAGGAGCGCGGCGATCGTCATGCCGCTCGTCGGGTTGCTCGTCACGCCGACGAGCCCCACGATGCGCGACGAGACGGTGACGAAGAAGAACGCGAAGAGCGCGATGAGCACGGCCGCGGCAACGCGCACGAGAGCGGTCTCCGTCTGGCCGAGCAGGTGCGGGACGCTCGCCACGACGAGCGCGAGGAACCCGACGCCGAGGAATACCGTGCGCAGCGGCAGGTCGCGTTGCGTGCGCAGCACGTCGATCCTACCCGTACCCGCCATGCGCTCGCGCATCTCGCGCGCGCCGATGCGGAACGAGGCGATCATCGTGGGCAGCGAGCGGATGAGCGTGAGCAGGCCGCCGGAGGCCACGGCGCCGGCGCCGATGTAGCGCACGTACCGGGTCCAGATCTGCGAGGCCGTCATGTCGCGGATCAGCTGCTCGGCCTCGGGGTACAGCGGCTCGGTGCGGCCCCCGCCCCACGCGGCAATGGCCGGAATGATGACGAGC
>JBHHXQ010000049.1:0-12818 GCA_046757105.1 Candidatus Krumholzibacteriia bacterium | reverse complement strand
TCTCGAAGCTGCGGTGGGGAAGCTTGTTCGCTGCGGCCCTCGGTTTCCTCATGATCAAGCAGCAGGATGCCTTGGGGCTCGTGGTCTTCGACGACCACATCCGCGAGTACCTGCCGCCTCGCTCCGTGCGAGGGCACCTGTACGAGGTGCTGAAAACGCTCGAGGAGGTGCAGCCTTCGGAGCGGACGAAGATCAGCGCGGCGCTGCACCACATGGCCGAGCGCCTGCGCCGGCGTGGTCTAGTGATCCTGATCTCCGATTTGTTCGACGACCCAGACGACATCATGACCGGTCTGAAGCACTTCCGGCACCGCCAGCACGAGGTGCTGGTGTTCCACGTGCTGGACGATCTGGAACGCACCTTCGACTACAAGGACGAGGCCCGCTTCGTCGATCTCGAAACGAGGCATGAGATCCGCAGCCAGCCGTGGTTCATCAAGCGCGAGTATCGGGAGCGCGTCGAGGACTGGATGAAGAGCCTGTCGAAGCAATGCCGCGAGCATCTCATCGACTACGTGCCGATGTCGACGTCGATGCCGTTCGATCTGGCGCTGCTCGCCTACCTCAACAAGCGCAGCCACCTCGGCTAGGAGGGGTGCCGTGAAGGCGTTGGAGAAGGTCCGCTTCATGAGCTGGAGCGATCCCCTCCAGGGGATCTCGTGAGGCGGCGAAGCCGGAGAAGCCTGTGAACCTCACATTCCTGAACGGGGTCTTTCTGGCGGCAATCGCCGCGGCGGCGATCCCCATCATCATCCACCTTCTGCAGCGTCGGCGCCTGAAGCGCATCGAATTCAGCGATCTGCGCTTCCTGGCGCCGCTCAATCAGCAGCGCATGCGCAGCATGAACCTCCGGCGGTTGCTGCTCCTCGTGCTGCGTGTGCTGATCGTGGCGTTCACGGCGCTGGCGATGGCTCGGCCTTCGGTTCGGGGCAGCTTGACCAGCCTGGTGCCGACGCAGGCGCGCAGCAGCGTCCTGCTGCTGATGGACACGAGCTACAGCATGCGCACGGAGGGCGAGCACGGCACGGCGCTCGACGAGGCCAAAGCGGCGGCGTTCCGTCTCCTGCAGGAGCTGCAGCAGGGCGACGAGGTCAACCTGATGACCTTCGACGAGGCGCCGCGGCGCTGGTTCCAGACGCCGGTGCACGACTTCGACGTCGTGCGCCGTCGACTGGAGGAGCTGCAGTCGAGCCATCGATCGACCCACTGGGCGGAGGCGGTCGAGGCTGCTCTCGACGAGCTCACGGATACCCTGGAGCCGAACCGCGAGCTGTACATCATCTCCGACTTCGTCGGCACCGATCCGGAGAGCGTCCGGGCGGATCTGCAGGGCAAGCAGGGAGACATCCGCGTGACGCTGGTGCCGGCACGCGTCGAGCGCTTCGTGAACGTGAGCGTCGAGGGGGTTCGCGTGCCACCGGGGGCGATCCTGCGCGACGATCCGCTGCGCGTGGGCGTCTCGGTGCGCAACCACGCCGCGGACGTTCCGGCGGACTGCGTGCTGCGCGTGGAGCTGGACGGCGAGCCGAAGGGTGAAGCGAGCTTGCGTCTGGGACGCGGCGCTTTGCAGACGCACGACTTCACGCTCGTCGCGACCCAGGCGCGCGAGATCGCCGGTACGGCCAGCAAGCGCGTCGACCGCCTGCCGGTGGACGACGTCTACCACTTCGTTCTTCCGGTCCTCGCGAGGCTGCACGTCCTGCACATTGCCGGTGCGAGCGCGGCGGGCGGCTCCTTCTTCGTGTCGCGCGCTCTCGAGCCGTCGCGTGAGGGCCGATCCCCGATCCATCTGGCGGAGGTGCAAGCCCCGCGATTCTCCAGCAGTGACCTCGCCGGGATGCAGGTCGTCGTCCTGTCTTCGGATGCGCCGCTCACCGAGAGTCAGTCACAGATCCTCGCGAAGTTCGTGGAGGGCGGCGGCGGCTTGTGCATGCTGAGCGGACAACGCGAAACAGCGGACCTGGCCAACCGCTTGCTCGCGCGTCTGGGCGACGCGCGCGTGCGCGGTGTCGTACCCCGCCAGGAAGGTTTCCTCAACCTGGCCGACCTGCGGCCCACCGGCATCCTGACGGGCTTCGAGGACGAGGAGCTCCAGGCTCTGGAGCGCGTTCAGTTCACGCGTTACGCGGAGCTCACGCCTGGTGTCGACTCGCGCACCGTACTGCGCTTCGCGGGCGGCGAGCCGGCGCTCGTCGAGGGGACGCCCGGTACCGGCAAGTTCATGCTGTACGCGTTCGATGCCGGAACCGATGGCAGCGATCTGGCGTTGTCGCCGATGTTCCTGCCGTTGATGCATCGCACCATCGTCTACCTGACCGGTGAGACGGGCCGTCAGAAGCTCGACTACGAGGTCGGCGAGCGCATCGAGGTGCACGTTCCCATCTCGGGCGCCGAGCGTCGGACGAGCCTGCTGCCTGCCGGCGGCCCACGCTACGGGGCAGGCGGGGCCGGCGACGATCGCTACGCACGGGCCGGGACGTCGGACGGCGGCGCCGTGCCGCGCAAGAGCGCCGCGGCCGGTCCGGGCAGCGCTGGTCCCGACGACGCGCGCACCTTCACGGTCACGACGCCCTCCGGCCACCAGGAAGCTGTCGTCGCGCGCTACGTCGGCAAGATCGCCATCGTCGCCTACGAGAACACCGGCGAGCCGGGGCACTACGTCTTCGAGGGCCTGGGTCACCGGCTCGTGCGTGCCGTCAACGTGGACACCCGCGAGTCGGACCTGCGCGAGTTCGGGCCCAGAGATCTCGTCGAGGCGATGGGGCTCGAAGCGGACGAGCTCCCGAATGCCGCATCCATCGGCCAGCACATCAGCGAAGCCCGCCACGGCAAAGAGCTCTACAAGCTCATCATTGCCCTCGTTCTCCTGCTCATGATCGTCGAGCTTCTGCTCTCCCGGGTGGCCTCCTCGGCCCCGCCATCGGCGGGTCCCGCCTGAGCCCGCAGTTCACCAGCGCCGTGGAACTCCGGCCTGGCCGCGAGTAGCGGGAACGCACGGCATCCTCGCTGCCGGGGCAGGAGTCCCATTCGGTGCGCCTCTCCGGTATTCTTCGGGCCATGAACCCGCACTCCGTGCAAGTCCATGCGTTCGTGACGTTCGAGTCCGTACTTGTGGTGGACGTAGGAAGCCGGGCTCGAGACATCGCGATAGCCGAGCATGCGAAGACGCCACCCGATCCCCAGGTCCTCGAGGTCCAGCTCCATCTTCTCGTCGAATCCCCCGACACGACTCAGGATCTCCGTTCGGATGAGAAACGCCGCGCCCGATGCGAAGGCGATCTCGGCTGGATGCCCGGCGCCGGGTGCGACCGCACGGCGAGCCGAGCCGCGCGGCCGCGGCGCCCGATCCCGAGTGGCTCGACGATCCTCGTGGTGATGGTTTCCGGATCCCATGCTGTATGATCTTCCGGCGTCCCGCATCGTGGCCGAGCAATCACGCAGCGGCGTTTTCGGCTCCCTTCGAGCGCGTTCCGAGGTCGGGGCGTTCGAGAATCCCGCGGAGCGAAGAGTGACCCGGCGGTTCGGGAGAAGAGCAGCGGTTTCGAGCGATTCCATGCGTTGGCTCGTACGCGTGGCCGCGTTCCTCCTGGCGGTGTTTGTGCCGAGGGAGCTTCCCGGACATCAGGAGGTGGGCACGGGGTTGCCGCCGGCCGGTGCGATCGTCCTGCCCAGAGAGCAGTACGAGTCCCTTCGGGTCGAGCTGCACAGCGTGCGAGACAAGGTGTTGCTCTATCACGGGGATCCACAGGAACTTCTGAACCTGCGAATCCGCCCGCAGACCCTGGTGCCTCCGCAGGTCGGTCTCTCGCAGACGCTGCAGGCGACCAAGCTTCGCATCCTGGATCCGTTCGTCGCCGGTGACGTGTCGGCATCGAACGCCGAGTCGTGGGAGATCCGACTCTCTCCTGTGGCGCCGGCGTCCTTCATGTTCCGGTGCGAGGGCGGCTCCGGCAAGTTCGATCTGACGGACATGCTGGTGAAGGAGCTGTACTTGCAGGGAGACGAAACCGAGTTCCGGGTGGAGTTCGAGCGACCCAATCCGGTGCGCCTGCACAAGCTCGAGGTGACGACGCGGGGAGGCAGGCTCATACTGCACCAGCTCCTGAACGCCAATCCGGAGTTGGTCGTCCTGCAATGTCCGGGAACGGCGTGCGAGCTGGAGGTCCTCGGCCGGCCCTTCGAGGGCGAGGCCGAGGTCTACGTCACGGGCGAACTGGCCTCGATGCGCATCACCCTGCCACGCTGGATCGGCGTGCGTCTGCTGGGGCCCGGGGCGGCCCTTGCCCGGTTCGACTCGGAGCACCTCGAACGCCACGAGGTCGCCCTGGTGAGTCGTGGTTACGACAAGAGGACCTGCCGCCTGCGCCTGCACTTCTCGCATGCCGTCCGCGAGCTCTCGGTTCATTGGGAGGGTCCCGAGCCCCAGGACGTCCGGGTGGCGCAACGCGAGTCCTCAGCCGAGCAGTCCCAGGCTGCGCCACCGGAGCGACTCACGTTCGTCCCCGAGCCCGACGTGGACTCCGACCGTCGAATCCCCGCATTCTTCTCACTCATGGAGGACTCCCGGGAGAGCTGGAACCGGGTCCACGAAAATCTGGATCAGGCCCGTGTCGTGCTGGACGAGCTGAAGAGTTCACGAGCGGATGACGACAGGCTACCCGTCCTGGAGAACTGGCTGCGGTCCGTACGCCAGCAGGTCCCGCGGCCCCAGGGTTCGTGGGCGGGCGGGAAGGCGGATGCCGGCTCCAGTTTCGAGGGCATCACGCACTTCCACTCTGGACTGAACTACTACCTCATGGGGCAGCTGCATGCGGCCTTGGACGCGTTCCTGGCGGCGCAACGTCTCAGCGCGGACTACGTGCCCGCCCAGGCATGGATTCGGAGGACCGAGAGGGAGATCCAGCGTCTGGACGCGGGTCGCGACAAACGGTCTCCGCCTCCCATGGAGCCTCCGGAGCCGCAGATCATCGAGAAGATCATCACCCAGAGCATCGCTCCGATGTTCGCCATCCACACGCCGCGCACTCCCGTCACCGATCTGCGGTCGGCGACGATCGACGTCTCCGGTCAAGTCGGCGATGACACGGGCATCGACCGCATCGAAATCACGCTGAACGGTTCTTCTCTCCTGGACGCGGACGGACGGAAGGTGTCCATCCGGCCGCGCGAGACGGATGCCGATCGGCGGCGGATGCCCTTCTTGACCGAGATCCCGCTCCGCAAGGGCGAGAACGAGATCGTGCTCACGGCCTACGACCTCGATTCGCCGGGCCACTGGACCAGTGAGAGCTTCACCGTCATCCGCAAGCCCCCGATCTACAAGACCAGCGCTTTCGGGATCTCGGTCGGCGCCGCGATGGCGCTCGGACTGCTCGGCTTCCTGATCACGCACGCGATGAAGTACCGGATCGCGATCGTCAACAAGTACAACCCCTACATCGCCGGATTGCCGATCCGGGACGAAGCGATGCTGTTCGGACGCGAAAAGATCCTGCGGCGCATCCTGAACACGCTTCACAACAACAGCATCATGATCTTCGGTCCGCGACGCATCGGCAAGACCTCGATGCAGCACGAGCTCCGGCGGAGGCTGAGGCGTCTGAACGATCCCGAGTACCACTACGTCCCCGTCTTCATCGATCTGCAGGGGACCTCGGAAGACCAGTTCTTCGCCACACTGATGGTGGAGATCGTGGAGGTCTGCAAGGCGGAGCTCGGCTGGAAGCTCCCCGCAGAGCTAGCCGAGAGGAGAGAGCCGTACTCCGTACGGGATTTCACCCGGGATCTCCGCAAGACGCTCAACCTTCTCAAAGGCACCACCCACAAGACCCTGAAACTGGTGTTGCTGATGGACGAGGTCGACCAGCTCAACAAGTACAGTGAGCAGGTCAACCAGAGGCTCCGCAGCGTCTTCATGAAGACCTTTGCCGAAAACCTCGTGGCCGTCATGTCGGGGACGTTCATCAAGAGGGACTGGGAGAGCGAGGGAAGCCCCTGGTACAACTTCTTCGAGCAGCTCGAGGTCGGCCCGCTGGACCGGGAAGACGCGACCCGGTTGATCGAAAAGCCGGTGCGGGGAATCTTCAGCTACGAGCCGGCGGCGATCGAGAGGATCCTCGAGTACAGCCGCCGCGAGCCGTACATGGTCCAGCGGTACTGCATCCACGCGATCAATCGCGTCATCGAAGACAAGCGGCGCCGCGTGAAGGCCGCGGATGTCGAGGCCGTCCGCGAGCAAGCCATCGAGTTGGAAGAGGAAGTGGCGGCGTAGCCAGCCTGCGGCGATCCGCCGGCGTTGGGGAAGGCGAGGAACCTCAGTCCGCCTCGACCCTGCGCGGCCAGGCGTCCACTTGCGCATGTCACGGTCTTGAAGTTCGTGCCCGTGCTAGTCGGTGACGATTGGGCTGCCCCAGGTTACAATGGTCCCATGAGCCACCCAGCGCGCCGCGGTTCTTATCGGGAGTACGCTCCCTGCCGTGAGCTGATCCCCTTCGTGGACTGCTTCTGGTCGCGGATCGCGCACCCGGGCGAGTCGGCGCCGTTGCAGCACCGCGTCCTGCCGGACGGCTGCGTCGACATCCTCTTCGACGTGGCCGCCTGCCGGCAGGCCGGCGGGAGGGGCTTCGTCGTGGGAACGATGACCCGGCCCGTGGTCTTCGAAACCCTCGGCGACGTCCATCTCGTTGCCGTCCGCTTCCGCCCGGGAGGTGCATACCCGTTCTTCGGGCTGCCGCTGCGCGAGCTGACCGATGCGCGCGTGGATCTGCACGAGCTCTGGCCCGCGTGCGGGCCGTTGGAGAACAGGCTCGTCGAGAGCGAGGTGGTGCTGCGTCAGGTTCGCCTCGTCGAGCAGAGCCTGCGCGAGCGGTTGGCGCACATCCGGGTCGTCGACGGGCGCCTCCTCGGCGCCATCGACACCGTCGTGGCGAGGCCCGAGGCAATGTCGGTCTGGGCGCTCGGCGAGCGGCTCGGGATGTCACGGCAGCACCTCACACGCCGGTTCAAGGACTACGTCGGCATCGGGCCCAAGCAACTCGCCCGGGTCATGCGCATGCAGAGCGTGGTTCGGAGGATCCGCGCCGCTCGGGCGCTCGAGTGGTCCGCGGTCGCCGTGGACGCGGGCTACTACGACCAGGCGCACATGATCTCCGAGTTCAGGGCGTTGACGGGTCTGACGCCGGGCCGCTTTGCAGCTTCCCCCCGTAGGCAGGTTCCATTCTTCCAAGACATCCGCCGGCCCGGGCCGCACGATTCCCGGGACTGATGGTCTCGGAGGGCCGGCTCGGGCCAGGCCCGGGAGGCGCAGGTTTCGAACGCGGCGCGCCCCGGCGGGCAGCGGTTTGGGCTTCCGGGCCGCGACCGGTCGTGGACCGCCGGCGCCCGGGGCCGGGCCTGCTCGGCCGAAGTCGGATCCGGCCTCCCGGAACCGTCGCTGGCCTCGTGTGAATCGTGTGAGATCGATGATGCGTCGATTCATCCTGAACGTTATCGTAGGCGGTTGTTGCTTTCCCGTGGTTTCTGGCCCCTGGAATCGTTTGGAGTCGTCGCCGATGAAGAAGCTGACCCCCGTTCTGATCGTTGAATCCATCGAGCCCTGCCTCGACTTCTGGGTGGACCGTCTCGGATTCGAGGTGACCGTGAAGGTGCCCGAGGGTGAACATCTCGCATTCGTCATCCTGGCCCGTGATCGTGTCGAGGTCATGTTGCAGAGTCGCGCCAGTGTCGAGAAGGACGTCCCCGCTCTGGCGAAAGATTCCTACCGCTCGGCGCTGTTCGTCGAGGTGGAGAATCTCGAGTCGATCCAGAAGGCGCTCGAAGGCGTGGAGCACGTCTTCGAGGAACGAAAGACGTTCTACGGCGCAACGGAGATCTGCGTACGCGATCCCGGCGGCAACGTCGTCACCTTCGCACAGTTCTCGAAGGAGTGATCAGGGCTTCGGGCGCGCCGATTCCGCGCGCGGATGCGATCGATGGGCACCGGCCACCATGGCGCACCGGTGCCGCCAGGCTTGGCGGAAGGCGACGGAGCTCGACTCATCGGGCCGGGATCGCGCGAGACGAGCACCCTGTCTTCGGGTCAGGAGCGCTTGCTCTTCAGGTACTTCAGGAGGAGCCAGTCGCGCAGGCGGACGGGCAGGTGCTCCAGGAGCATGAGCATGCGCGCGCCCCGGCCGACCAGGTAGCGGGGTTTGGGGTGCCGGGCGGTGAGGGCTTTCGCGACGATGCGGGCCGCGGCGTCCGCGCTCATGGCTCCTTGCGGCGACTCGCGCACCCTCTTGCGCAGTGCCTGGAGGTTGGCGCCGTAGCGGGCCACGTCCTCCATGGACATGGTCCTTTCGAGGGAGTCGAGCGCCACCAGGTTCTTGTCGAACATCGGCGTCGCGATGGCGCCTGGATCGACGATGGACACGTGGATGCCCCACGGGTGCAGCTCGATGCGCATCGAGTCGGTGATGGCCTCGAGCGCGAACTTGGAGGCGGCGTAGGCGGAGATGAACGGTAGGGCGCAGAAGCCCGAGGCCGAGCCGATGTTGACGATGCGTCCAGACGCCTTGCGCAGAAGCGGCAGGAAGGCCTGCGTCACCGCGACGACACCGAACACGTTGACGTCGAACTGCCTGCGGAAGTCCGCGACGGTGATCAGCTCGAGCGGCCCGATCGACACGATGCCGGCGTTGTTCACGAGCGCGGAGAGTCCACGCTCATTCACCGAGCGCTCCACCTCGAGGACGGCGGTGCTGATGGTGTCGCGCTGGGTGACATCGAGGAGGATGGGGGTCAGGCACTGCGGCGCTTCGTCCCGGAGCGTGTTGCTGTCCGCGACGGAGCGCACGCCCGCGAACACCTCGTAGCCCATCCGGGCCAGGTGCAGCGCGCAAGCCCTCCCGAGGCCGCTCGAAGCTCCCGTGACGACCACGGAACGAGTACGGCAAGTCTCCATGGACGAGCTTCCCAAGGTGACGCGTGGGGCCTCGTTTCCAGCGCGGCCCGAATGCCCTTTCCCTGGAATCTGTGATGCGTTCGCGGGATCGCCAAGCCCCCTCACCCACCCGGGCGCCAGCCGGCGCGGAAGGGGTGCAAGGGCCGGCCCCGCGCGGCCGGTTTCCTGACAGGCAGACGTGGACGAGCGCCCGCGCCCCGGCGGGTGGGTCGGTCGAATCGTCGAGCCGCAACCCTCGGCCCGACGACGAGCGGCCCCCGAGGTTCACATCGCCGAGGTCCGCATCTCCATGGGTTGCTTCAGGAGCCAGAGGCTCATGATGCTGAACAGGATCATGGCGGCGAGCATGGGCACCTGGCTCCGCAAGGCCGCCCGGGCGTCGGGGAACAGCGACGTGGCGGCTCGTCTCGCAGCCCAGAGGCTGAACACGTGTCCGACCGCCACGAAGAAGACCTGCAGGAGCCACAGCGCCGGCAGGCCAACGAGCGGTTGAAGGGTCCATCCGGCCGTGCCCAGGAGGTTCCACTCGAAACCGAAAGGGTCGGACATCAAGGCCAGCACCTTCTGGCCCTCCAGGAACAGGTGCTCGCTGTTGTGGGCCAGATGATAGAAGAGCGCGATGGGCAGCAACGCGTAGGCGTAGCGGATGAAGTACTCCCGATAGCCGATTCGGGCGGCGCCCGACAGCCAGCGTGACAGGGCCACGAGCAGTGCGTACAGGAGAACGGGAGCAAGCATGATCGCCCCCATCCCCGCGGAGAAGGACGAGGTTTCACCGAGGCCGAGGGCCGACTCGACCCACCCCGTGGCAGAACGCCAGGCTGCGGTCATGGTCAGGCCATGGAAGCCCGTGAGCGAAAGCATGATCAAGGCCAGGTAGGCCTCGTCCGCGCGGGGTTTGCGATGCGCGAACAGATCCTCGCCCCAGGGGCGCAGCCGCAGGGCGATGTTGTCCGCCTCGCAGGTCTTCACGCACTCCATGCACAGGATGCAGTAGGTGTTCTGGTTCATCACGGCTGGGAACTCGAACGTGGGACAGCCTTCGCCGTCGTCGTTGCCCTTGTAGCAGGAGCGCGTTCGGCAACTCCGACACACGTCGCGGTCGCGGGCCCGCAGCTCTACGGGGGCGAAGAGCGCGTAGAGGCCGCTGATGCGTCCAACCAGGCAGCCATAGCGGCAGAAGGACTTGCGGTCGAAGACGAATGCGCTGACGAACGCCAGCCCCAGGATCAGAAGACCCAGCCAGGCCGTCACCCTGGGGTTCAGCGTCACGCCGAAGCCGAGTTCGATCCAGGTCAGGCCGATGAACAGCAGCGTGGCCGGCCAGATGCTGCGCATGAAGCGCGGCCACTCGAGCCCGAGGCTCAGCCGCGCTCTCCTCTTCCCCCAGAGTGCGAGCCTCTCCGACCACTCCGCGATGGCGTCCCAGGGGCAGACGTAGCACCAGGACTTGCCGAAGTAGAGCACGAGCCAGATCAACCCACCCCACCAGATCGTCCAGGTGAGAAGCGGCGCGACGTTCTTCGAAGGGAGCTGGTTGCCGAACAGGCCGGCCGCGATGATCAGAAGGAAGAGCGCCACGAGAAGAGCCCGCAGCGAGAAGCGGAAGATGGGATTCGGCAGGAGACGTCGCAACCACGCGCTTCGGAACAGATCGATGCGCGGCCGCCCGGCTGCGGGCGCACCGCCCCCGGCGCCGTCCGACGCCGGGGACGCGCTCGACGGCATGTTCCTTCTGCTGAGCGCGCGCCACTCGATCACCCCGAACGAGAGAACGAGGAGCACCGCGATGCTGCAGTAGTAGAGCCACCCCGGCAGGCCCCACATGCTGTGCATGAAGTAGTCGAGCGGACGGGCGTGGAACGCATCTCGGTGCGCCGTCGAGCAGAAGCGGTAGCTCTTCCCCTGCCAGGTCGCCGCGCACGCTGCATCCCTCCCGACAGGCGTGAACACGTCGTCGCTGCGGCAGACGAGGCAGCTCTCGGTCCGGTAGCGCCGTGGATCGCGGTTGAAGATCTCACGGCAGCGATCGGTGCAGAAGAACCAGGACTCTCCGAGGTAGCGCGTCTCGATGTTCCCCCCCACCTCCATGTTGCAGACCGGATCCACGCGCCGGCGGGGCTCGCCTCGAGCCGGGTCGGAGCCATCCACGGCCGCGGCCAGCGAGGCGAGACCCGCGACCGTGGCGGTGCGATGCAGATTCCCCCAGGAGACGGCGAGGATCACGAGCGCTCCGCACAGGTAGGGGAGCAGGAGCGGGAAGCGCGAGCTCATGGTGACGCCCCCCCTTCCACGGCCTCGATGTCGACCGTCGGGTCGGGCCGCGAACGGGCGGGAGGGGGGCGTCGACCCGCCCTTCTGCGCATCTTGATGCGCACGGCGCGCATGACGACCAGGAAGGCGGCGAGGCCCGCCACCGCGCCTCCCAGGACGATCCAGGGCGAGCCGGGCTCCCCGACCACCATGGGCAGATCGATGATCCAGGGCACGCCCTCGTCCTGCCAGCGGATGCGGATGGTGTAGTTGGACTCGGCTTCGAAGCGCGGGTAGAACTTGTAGACTGCCTCCTCGAGTCCTGCCTGCACGGGGCCGTAGACCACGGGGTCGCTGCCGATCATCCGGTCGCGCGTCACCTCGAGATGGACGCCGCCGTCGAACGGCTCTCCGTCGTCCAGGCCGCGGATGTACACGTTGAGGAAGCACTGCTCGCCCGGCCGCGGGATGCCGGGGTAGCCTGTCATCTCGACCTGGTGGCGGCCCGCGTTCACCCGGTAGGTCAGGATGGGCACCTGCGGGTAACGCTCGTCGTAGGCATAGTGCGGGATGCCCAGGATGTGGTGGGCCCGGGCTTGGCGCGCCACTGCGCCGAGGCTCAGGAGGACGAGCGCGGTTGCAACGAAACGAACGGTGATGGTTTCGGCTCCCGGATCTGGATCACGTAGTCGAGGGCATCGTCGGCACAGTTCGAGATGCACAGGCCGCAGTTGTCGCACTCCAACCCCATCTGGCCCTGCATCGGCTCGAGCCCCAGGTGACAGGCCTTGTTGCAGGCACCGCACGAGGTGCACCTGGCCGTGTCGAGACGCACGCGCACGGGTCGCAGCCAGCCGAGCCAGCAGTAGAGGGCGCCACCCGGGCAGACGTAGCGGCACCACCAGCGCCTGGACACGGTGACCTCGAGCAGGGCGATGGCCAGCAGGACGAGGCTCATCCAGGTCAGACCGCCCAGCCAGAGTCCGTGGTGGCCCATCTCGGCCCGGTCGAACATGCCGAAGACGAGGTCGTGCATCTCGCGTCCCATGATCGCGGGCGTGTAGACGTAGCCCAGAACGGGTATGGAGAGGACTGTTGCCATCAGGAGCCCCACGACCAGATGCACGTACTTGGTCGCGCGCGCGACGCGTACGTCGCGTGGTTTCAGCTCGAGCCAGCGCAGCAGGCCGCGCAGCTTGTCCGTGAACTCCAGGAACAGGCCCATCGGGCAGATCCACGAGCAGAAGACACGACCGAGAAGAACCGCGGCTGCGAGCGGCACGATCAGGCCGATCCACAGGACACGGGTGCTGCTGCCGCTGGCCGCCATGCTCTCGGCAGCGCCCAGCGGATCGGTCATCGACACGGGACCGATCTCGAGCGACCAGGGGCCGCCGCGCAGGCTCTGGGCGTAGGACAGAAGGCGCCGTCGATCGCGAGCGGTGCTTCCGGCCCGCTCGGTCTCGGCCCCGGGAAGGCGCCGGAGGACGGTGTCGATGGCCTCGAGCGTCCACCCCTGGAGCGTGCCGTTCCACTTGTCGAGCGTCTTGTCCAGCTTCCGGGCCGCGAGGTAGTTGTTGTAGCGGGCCATCGCCGGGACGACCAGCATGAGGGCCACCACCAG
>JBHHXQ010000048.1:0-13008 GCA_046757105.1 Candidatus Krumholzibacteriia bacterium | reverse complement strand
CCTCGTACTCGATGCGCCCCGAGGTCGGTTCGACGAGGCGCAGGATGCTGCGCGCCAGCGTCGTCTTGCCGCACCCGGACTCACCGAGCAGGGCCAGCGTCTCACCCGCGAGCACCTCGAAGGACACTCCGTCCACCGCACGCACCACGCCGCGTGTCCTGGACAGGACGCCGTGACGCACCGGGAAATGCGTGTGGAGCTGCCACACCTGCAGGATCGGCACCGCGGACGGATCGGAGACCCGGCTGTTCATCGCCCGCCCCCGGCGTCTCGCGTCTGCCGGCCGCGCGATCCGGGCCGCCCCTGCGGCAGTTCCACGAAGCAGCGCACCTCGTGGCCCGGCCCGACGGCACGCGGCCCCGGGTCTTCGAGCCCGCAGCGCTCGATGCGATCGGGACAGCGGCTGCGGAAACGGCAGTGGTCCGGGAGGTGGGCCGGATGCGGCACCACGCCCGGGATGGTCGGCAGCACGTCGCGGGACGCTTCCATCCGCGGCAACGACGCCAGAAGCCCGCGGGTGTAGGGGTGCCGGGACCGCGTCAAGACGTCCTCGACCCGGCCCGTCTCCACCACCCGGCCCGCGTACATGACCGCCACCTGGTTGGCGACCTCCGCGACGACGCCGAGGTCGTGCGTGATGAGCAGGATCGCCATGCGGTTCTCGGCCTGCAGCTCGAGGAGGAGATCGAGGATCTGCGCCTGGATGGTGACGTCCAGGGCCGTCGTCGGCTCGTCGGCGATCAGCAGGCTCGGCCCGCAGGCGAGTGCCATGGCGATCATCACGCGCTGCCGCATGCCTCCCGAGAGCTGGTGCGGGTACCTGCGAGCCTGCTGTTCCGGGTCGGGGAGATGCACGCGCCGCAACATTTCGACTGCTCGTGCGGCGGCCTCGCGCCGCCCGAGCTTCCGGTGCACGCGCAAGACCTCCGCCACCTGCTCGCCGCACGAGAAGACCGGGTTGAGCGACGTCATCGGCTCCTGGAACACCATCGAGATCTCGTTGCCGCGGATCGCACGCATCTGCGCGCCGCCGAGCTGCAGCAGGTCGCGTCCGGAAAAACGAACTGCACCGGAGACGATGCGCCCCGGCGGCTCCTGGACCAGACGCAGGATGGAGAGCGCCGTGACGCTCTTCCCACACCCGGACTCGCCGACCAGGCCGAGGATCTCGCCAGAGCGGATCACGAAGCTCGCACCGTCCACCGCCCTGGAGGTGCCCTCGTCGGTCTCGAAGACCGTACAGAGGTCGCGCACGTCGAGGAGGACGTCGCCGGTCCTCGGCTTCGGCTGCGGTTCGCGGGTCGGCATGTCTCCTCACTCGCCGCGGGACTCACCGGTGTGCAACCGCGGATCCAGAGCGTCGCGCAGGCCATCACCCAGGAGGTTGTAGCCAATGACGGTGAGCGTGATCGCCAGGCCCGGGAACGTGGACAGCCACCACTTCCCGGGGAAGAAGGCCTGCCCTTCCTGGAGCATGGCGCCCCAGCTCGGCGTCGGGACCTGGACCCCCAGGCCGAGGAACGACAGGACGCTCTCGGCCAGGATCGTGTTCCCCACCATCAGAGTGGCCGAGATGACGACGGGCACCGCCGTATTCGGCAGGACGTGTCGCAGGAGGATCCGCCACACCGGCAGCCCCAGCGCGCACGCGGCCTGCACGTAGTCCATCTCGCGCACGCTGAGGACCTGGGCGCGGACCAGGCGCGCCGTGGTCATCCAGCCGGTGATCCCGAGCAGGCTGATCACCAGCCAGATGGACGAACCCCACAGGCTGATGATCAACAGCAACAGGAAGATGCGCGGGAAAGCGATCAACAGGTCGACCAGGCGCATCAACCCGGTATCGACCCAGCCGCCCATGTAGCCGGCGAGGAGCCCCACGAGCGTGCCGATGGAGATGGCGAGCGCGACGGCCACGAGGCCCACCGCGAGCGAGATGCGCGCACCGTACAGCAGGCGGGACAGCACGTCGCGTCCGATCTGGTCCGTCCCCAGCCAGTGCACACCGCCCGGCGGCTGCAGGCGCGTCGTGGCCATGCTCGTGAACGTGAGCGGATCGTAGGGCGCCAGGAGCGGTGCGAGCAGCGCACAGGCGCCCAGAACTAGCACCAGCAGACCTCCGGCCACGGCGACCCGATTGTGGAGCAAGCGGTCGAGCGGTCGCTCCCACTGGGAGGCGCCGCTGCGGTCGCGTCGCTGCCGAGCCGCGTCGAACCTCGCCCACGCGAGCCCCGAGAGCGGCAGAAGCACGAGCGTCAAGCCCGCCAGAACGATCTCGGTGCGGCCGACGTCCCAGGAGCGGATCAGGCGCGGCAGCAACCCGACCGCCGCCAGCACGGGGAGCAAGGCGGTCGCGAGCTGGACGGCGGCGCGACTGCGCCGCCCGCATCGCCAGGCCGTCCACCCCGGCACCGACGCCCACCTGTCCGCGGGCTTGGTCCGGGCGGATTCCAGCTGCGCGTTCACGCTCACGACTCCAGTCGGATGCGCGGATCGAGAAGCGAGTAGGTGACGTCGGCCAGAAAGTTGCCGAGCACCACCATCACCCCGGAGAGGAACGTCGTCGCCATGATGACCCAGTAGTCGCGCTGGCTGATCGCCTCGATCGTCAGCCGGCCCATGCCGGGCCACGAGAAGACATGCTCGATGATCACGGAGCCACCGACCAGCGAGGGAACCGACAGCCCCACGAGCGTCACGATCGGCAGCAGCGCGTTGCGCAGGGCGTGCTTGAGGATCACGCTGCGCTCCTCCAACCCCTTGGCCCGCGCGGCGCGCACGTAGTCCTGGGAGAGCACCTCGAGGAGGCTGGCGCGCATGAAACGAACCGTGGAGGCCACGCCGCCAATGCCGAGCACGAAGACCGGCAGGATGAGATGGCGCGTGCTGTCCCAGAGCCGTGCCGCCCACGCCAGACTCGCGTGGTCGAGGCTCTCCATCTGCCCGGCGGGCAGCCAGCGCAGCTGGAATCCGAAAACGAGAATCATCATGAGGCCGAGCCAGAAGGTCGGCATCGAGTAGACGACCAGAGCACCCACGGTGAGCCCGACGTCCGCCTTGCCGCCGCGCCGCACCGCCGACACGATGCCGAGCGCCACGCCCACGAGCAGGCGCACCACGAGCGCCCAGGAGGCGAGCCGCAGCGTGTTCGGGATGGCGTCCGCGAGCAGCTGTGCGACCGGCCGGTGCTTCGCGACGCTGATTCCGAAGTCGAAGTCCAGCAAGAACGCACGCATCCACTTGAAGTACTGCACCAGGAGCGGTTGGTCGAGTCCGAACTGATGCCGCAGCTGTTCGATCATCCGGGGATCGATGTCCGGATCCTGGTAGATCGCCAGTGGATCGCCGGGGGCCAGATGCATGATGAAGAAGACCAGCGTCAGCAACGCCAGGATCAGCAACACGGAGACCACGAGCCGACGCAGTACGAACGCGAGCAAAGGGGATCCTCCGGGTCAGTGCCCAGGCCGCATCGGGCGCGCGAGGCGCTCGCCGCCTGGAAGCGCCGGCGTGGCGCGTCCCTACTATGGGCGCGCCGTGGCGCCGCGGCAAGTGTGCGGGGAGGGTGCGCGCGAGAACGCCGGACGGGGGCGGGCGTTCACCCCGTCCGGCGGCGCGCGGAAGGGATCAGAACTGGAAGCCGAGACCGACCCGGAACTGACGTCGCTGGCCGAAGACGCGTGGATCGTATACCGGGACGAACTCGTCCGTGCCGTCTCCATCGGCATCCCGGTAGTAGGCGCCGGTGAACTCGCCCGTCTCGGTGGCGTAGGCCGTGTAGTCGGCGACGGCGTTGCGTGGATTCGGCGACACGGCCGGTTGCAGGTCGTCCACGCTCTTCCAGTCCAGCAGGTTCCTGCCGCTGAAGAAGAAGCGCAGGGTGCGCCCGTACACCCGGAAGAGCTTCGAGCCCTGGAAGGCGATGATGTGTGTGGCCGGCCGGCGCCGCGAGTTCTCGAGCAGCGGGTCCTCCTTCTTCCGATAGCGGAAACTGGGGGTCCACGGCAGCCCGCTTCCATACTTGTAGGTCGTAGTGACCGTCCAGTCGCCCGGGTCGGTGAGCGTGAGCAGGAGGTTGAGCGTATGCCGCTGGTCCCAGCGCAGTGGCAGCTCCCCCGTCGGCTGATAGCTCAACCCCTCGGCGCGACGCCCGAAGTCCGCTTCCGAGGCCACGCCGTCCGCGAAGGAGAACGTGTATGTGGTCTCGAACGAGAAACTGTGACTGAACGCCTTGTTGATCTGGAACTCGACCCCGCGGCTGCTGGCGTACGACTTGTTGATCCAGCGCCGGCGCTGCAGGCCGGTCGAATCGTCGGTCACGCTCCTGGACGACGCCAGTCCGTAGTAATCCTTGTTGAAGAACGTGAGCTGACCCGAGATGTCGTTCGTGAACTGGTGCTTGACCCCGGCCTGGTAGGAGATCGAGGTCTCCGGATCGAGGTTGGGGTTCCCCAACACGCCGCTGGAAGCGTTCACGTCCTGCGACGCGAAGATGCGGCTGTGCTCCGGGAACTGGATGAAGCGCCCGTAGTGGAAGTGGAACATGTCGCGATCCGTGATCGGGAAGGACAGTCCCAGGCGCGGGCTCCACTGCGCCTCCCAGCGGTCGACGTCGCGGCGGATCTCCTTGTTGAAGATCTCGATTCCGATCCCCGAGCCGGGAGAGAAGAAGTCGTAGCGCACACCGGCGTTCACCACCATGCCCTCGTACTGCCACTGGTCCTGGACGTAGAAGGAACCTTCGGGGTTGAAGTTGTGGAAGACGTTGCGGCCGAGCCCGTAGGCCCCTCCGAACTCGCGCTGCAGACCCGGATACCACAGCTCCGTCTTCTCCATGTCGTTGTACTGCAGCATGAGGCCACCCCTCACCTTGTGCCCCTTCCAGTGCTGCGTGGTGATGTCGCTCTTCAGCAGGTACGCGACGGTGTTGCGGTGCAGGTAGCTCGGGAAATCGTTCGCGGTGACGAAGAACGGTACGTCCGGGTCCGTGTAGAAGTCCACGTTCGAGATCCGCCGCGGGCCATGACCCGGGATCCAGATGTACTTGCCGCCGGTGTCGAACTCCTCCGGTCTCTTGCCGTCCACGGTGTTCTCGACGTTGAAGCTCAAGCGCGACAGCTTCACCTCGTAGAAGGTCTTGGGCGAGAGCGTGTGGGTCAGCGCCCACTTGAGCTGGCGGCTCAGGTTCGTCCACCGGGCCGTGTGCTCCGCCGAGTTGTAGTACACCTTGTTGGTGTCACCGGCGTCGCCTTGGAGCTCCGGAACCCAATCCGATTCCGGGTTCTGGAAGCCCTCGAACAGCACCCGGTCGATGAAGACGTACAGCGGATGCTGCGGATCCACACCACGGCCCTGCAAGTCGACGACGCGCACGGCGCGGACCGTCTGGTTCTCGGAAAGCGGCAGCAAACAGTGCCGGCAGTTCCGATCGTCGCGAACGTCGACGTAGGTCGCCGTCTGCGCCCTTTCGTACCACGGGCCGGAGTAGACCTTGACCTGTCCGCTGACGTCGAAGAAGGCGGGCTGGAATCGGCCTCTGCGAACCCGCGGGAAGATCATCACCTTCGCCACGTAGCCCTCCGTGGTCCAGTTGTGGAGGTACGGGTCCGCGCGCCTCCTGGACAACGTCAGCTCACCCGACATCTTGACCCCACGCTTCAGCTTCCAATCGAGCCGGAACTGCGTGCGGTAGTCCGCGTCGACGCGCTCCTTCGACTTGATGAGCCCCCCGAGGTACGTGCTCTCCTCGTAGTTCTTGGTCGAGAGGAACTCGCCATCCATGAAGGCAGCCTCGCCGGAAACGTGGTAGCTCAGAGCCTCGAAGGGCGTGGGGCCACCGAAGCCGAGCGCCAGGCGATCGTGGTTCGTGTAGGTCTTGTCGGCGCGCCCGTAGTCATCGGTCATGTAGCGGAAGTTCCCCTCGAACCTGCGCCCGCCGGACCTGGTCGTGTAGAGCACGACGCCCGAAGATGCGTTCCCGTACTCGGCGTCCATCCCCCCCGTGATCATCTCGTGGTTCGCCAGCGCCATCAGCCCCAGGTTCACGTGGTTGCCGCCCTGAGGATCGTCCACCGGAACGCCGTCGATGCGGTGGGAGGTCTCGCCGGAGCGTCCGCCGCGCACGTGCAGCCTGCCTCCCTGCATGACCACGCCGACGTTGAATGCCAACGCCTCTTCGACGGTGTCCACGGGCAAGGACAGGATCTCGTCGCCGGTGCGCACGTTGGAGACCTGTGACGACTTGACGTCGAACTTCCTGACGTCCGCGTGCACGGTGATGGTCTGCACCGTGCCGGCGATTCCTTTCTTGAGCTCGAAGCGCAGGACGGTCGCCTTGTCCGCGTCCACGCGGATGTCGATGACGGTCTGGGGCTCGAAGCCCACGTACGAAGCCTTGATCTCGTACGTGCCTACCGGAACGGGGTGGATGCTGAAACCGCCCCCGTGACGCGACATCGCCCCCAAGGTGGTCCCGACGATGACCACGTTGGCGTAGTCCAGCGGTCGGCCCGATCCCCTCTCCACGACCTGGCCGCTGATCGATCCGTACGCCAGTGTTTCCTGTGCTGCCGCGAGGCCCGTCGGGGACAGGGACGCCCCGATCACGATCACGACGATCCCACCGAACTGCAATGCCATCGTTCTCATCGCGCTCACCCCCCGTTGAGGTCGTGTTCTCCTGGCCGACCGGCCTCCTCGCCGCTGCCCGGACTCGCTTCCAGGCGCCGCGCCCTTCCCTGGGCACGACGGGTTTCTTGCGCCGGCCGCATGCCGCATGCCGCCCCATCCCACCTCCACAACAACCTGCACGCAAACGACTTAAGCGCCACGCCGTCGCCTCACCCATGCCCACCGCCCGCGCAACCCTTGCGGACCCCACGCGCCCCGAGGCCACAACGCCCTCCCCGACAACGAGTTGCAGCGGACGCCCGGAGAACACACCCAAACGCAAGCCTTGCGGGGCCCCGCCCCGCACCCGGAGGGAGCTGATTCCACCGCCGCCGCCCCGGAGCGCGGCTCGCCGTCCGTTCCGGCGCCGGATCCGCCCGGTGCCGGCGATCACGCCTGGACCACGTCGGCTCCTTCCGGCAGAGCAAATCGGGGCGAGAGCTCGAAGGCGGCTGCGCTGGACGAAGCGTCGGGAGCGGTGGCCGCCGGAGCCACTACTGGTCGCGGTCGGTCTGATTCACGGCGGGGGAGCGTTGCTGCGAGCGGGGGATCCACCACTCGGGGAGGTTCCTGAAGGCGGAGACGACGGTGGGCCTGGCGCCGCGCACGCGCGCGGAGAAGACCACGAACCGGGGCACGTGGAACAGAAACAGGTAGGGCTGGTCGTCGTAGACGCGCCGCTGCAGATCGGCGAAGAGCCGCTTGCGGGCCACACCCGGATCCTCGTGGCGCAGGCGCACCAGCAGGCTGTCGACGGTCGCGCTGGCGTAGCCGCCGTAGTTGAAACGATCCGTCGACGCCGAGTGCCAGACCGGCTCCAGATCGGCGTCCAGGTCCGGGTACCACCTGCCCATGAAGCTCTCGAAGCGCCCGCCTTGGAGCCGCGGGACGAATTCCCGCAGCGGCACGACGCGAACCTGCGCATGCATGCCCACCCGCGAGAGGTCACGTGCGATCGCCTCGGCCGCTCCCAGGCGCACGGGAGCGTCCGCGGAGACCAGGATGTGGAAGTCGAGACGGGCGCCGCGCCGATCCCGGACTCCGTCGTGATCCGTGTCGCGCCAGCCCGCATCGTCGAGGAGACGCCGGGCGCCTCGCGGATCGTGGGCGAGGATGTCGGTGCTGTCCACGATCCCCAGCACCGGCACCAGCGGACCCCGAGAGCGATCCCCCTGGCCCAGCGTCAGTTCCTGGATCAGGCGCTCCACGTCCACGGCCATCGCGGCAGCGTACCGCACGGCGAGATCGCTGAAACGCGCGTCACGAAGGTTCCAGCCCAAGAACAGGTAGGAGCGCCCGACGAGCGCCACCACACGCGCGGTCCGAACACCAAGGACGTCCTCGACCCGATCCGGCGGCACGTCGTCGATCACGTCGAGGTCGCCGGCGCGGAACTCCCGCACGGCGTCCTCGATGCGCATCGTGCGCACGTCGACGCGCTCGACGTGCGGCGGCTCGAAGCCGGAGTCCGGATTGCGTGCGAGCACCAGCCGGTAGGTGGAGGACTCCTCGACGCGAAAGGGTCCGCAGGAGAGCGGCATGTGAGTGATCGGCCAGTCGTTCAGCTTGCGGGGGTCGGGGTCTTCGCCGAGGACGTGGCTCGGCAGCGGCATGAGAAGCGCGTCCTGGTAGCGCTGCGGCGAGAAGGCCAGGAACCGGAAGCTCAGCGTCGAATCGCTGAGCGCCAGGAGCTCCTTCACCAGATCGAAGCGCCGGCGCTCCCCTCCTGGGGCTCCCGGATGCAGCATCACCTTGCTCGTGAGCACGAAGTCGTGCGCCGTCACCGGCTGCCCGTCCTCCCAGAAGACGCGGCGCAGCCTGTAGTCCAGCCGTGGGCCGAGATCGAACGCGCGCCGGGCGAGCAGGAGATCGACGCCGCCGCGTTCGTTGAGGCGCCCGAGCGGCGGCGTCACGTGCACCATGAAATCGAACGTCGAGGAGCGGATGCCGCGAACCGGGGTCAGAAAGTCGAAGGGCTCGAGGATCGCGATGCGCAGGGTGCCCCCGGGTTCGGGCTGGCGCGCTTCCGGTGTCCCGGGCTCGCGCCCGCAGCCGAGCTCGAGGAGAGCGAGGAGAAGCGACAGGAAGAGCGGCGCGAGCTCCGGACTCTTGCGGCTCGCACGCGGATGCGTCGAAGGGCTGCCGCGACGATCAGGGGCCTTCTTCACCAGATTCCGGTCCGACACGGGGTCGATGGATGAACAGGAGCACGACGAGCACCAACGCAACTGTCGCCGCGAGGTGATCGTTCATGAGGAAGTCCGCCCTCTGCAGGAAGAAGGAGATGCGCGTCATGACCGTGTTGCCGTACGACGCCCCGAACGAGATCATCAGGGACCAGATTCCCAGGGTCGCGATGCCACCCGTGACGCCGCGGTGCGGCTTCGAAAAGAAGAAGTAGACGAGCGCCGAGCAGAAGAGACCTCCTCGAAGCTCTCGGCGAGCTGCGAGCCAGAAGTCCGGCGCAATATACGCCGCCCGGCCGGCTGCGGTCAACGCCAGAGCCGGACGGCGCCGGAGGGCTGCGGGACGACGCGGAGCGCCGGCCGAAGAGTCGTTGCAGCAAGCTGCGCCCCTGCCGGCGCTTCTTCCTCGCCTCGTGCTCGGCCGAAACGCGCTCGCGCTCGAGACGTTCGATCTCCCGGATCAAGAACGGCACGGCGCCCCGCTTCTCGAGGAAGTGGCCGACACGCTCGAGGTCCCAGCGCGACGTGACCAGGCCGCTCCTGGGTGACATGGAAGTGCAGGAACTGGCAGCGGGCGAACCCTTTCGACGAACCGGACCGAGCGCTGTTGCGAGCGCCCCACGACCCGGCCCGTGTTAGGATCCGCGCATGTCTTCACGATCTGCGAACGTGCTGCGCGTGTTGCTCGAGCCGGGACTCACGGGTGCCGAGAACATGCGGCGCGACACCGGGCTGCTGGAGGCGCAGGACGAAGAATCTCCGCCGGCGCTGCGCTTGTACACGTGGGAGCCCGCGGCGATCTCGCTCGGCTTCATGCAGCGGGCCGAGGAGCTGGTGGACCTCGATGCGTGCAGGGCGGCGGGGATCGACGTGGTGCGGCGGCCGACCGGCGGGCGGACGATCCTGCATTGGGAGGAGATCACGTATGCGGTGGTCGCGTCGACGCGGGATGCGCGCTTCGGAGCGCACCTCGGCGCGGCGCACGCGGTGATCGGCGAGTGCCTGGCGGCGGGCCTCGCACACCTCGGCATCGCAACCGAGCTGTCGCGTCCGCTGCGCGACCCGCAGCGGCGCCTGCTGCGACAGCCATGCTTCGTCTCGGCGGGCCGCTCCGAGCTGCTCGTCGGCGGGCGCAAGCTGCTGGGCAGCGCCCAGAGGCGCCGTGCACAGGCCTTCCTGCAGCACGGTTCGCTCCTCGTCGGATCGGCGCACGTGCGTCTCGTCGAGTTCCTTCTCGACACGCGCGGTGACCCACGACTCGCCGCGACGATGCAGCGCCGGCTCGGACGCGACACCACGACGTTGGGCGATCTCCTCGGGCGCCGGCCCGCGTTCGAGGAACTCACGACGGCCCTCGTGCGCGGCTTCAGCGAACGACTCGGGCTGGTGCCGGAGCTCGTGGACCGCACCTCCCTCGCGAGACTGTGACCACCTCGAAACGAGTCGCCCTGTGGACTGGGACTGCGCGGGGAGGAGGACCCTCCCGGAGGCTTCGTTCCGCTGGGCCTTCACCCGGGGCCCGCGACGCGGGTGAGCAGACCCCGGAGCTCCTGCGGCTCGGGGCAATCGGCCTGCGCCGGCCACAGGAGCAGGTGCGAGGCTGCCGCGACGAACCACACCGGCTTCCGGCTTGCGGGAGCCACGAAGACGAGCGCGCGCCCGTGGCACCGGGCGGCGACTTCGCCTTCGAGCCTCTCGGCGACGAGGTCCATCCATTCCGAGTCGGTGACGCGCAGCGAACCGGCCACCGCAACCACGAGCGTGCAGGCCTGCGCCTGGGCGCCGGCATCGCGGACGAGCCGCTCCTGGACACGCCAGGCGCCGAACGCCATGAAGTTGTCGGCGAGCGTGTCGACCGATCGCGGCCGGAAGCCCTTCCCGCCACGCGGCCAGGGCCCCAGGAGCGCCCACGCCTCGGGCAGGCTGGCGCCGAGAGCGATGCTTTCCGGGTCCACGGCCGCCTCCGGGTCGCCTTGCGAGTGCGTGCCGCGTGGGAGCGCCAGCACGCTGCCCAACCACAAGCAGACGTAGTCGGGACCAACCACGAAAGGCAGCGCCTCCTGCACCGCCTG
Organism: Candidatus Krumholzibacteriia bacterium; assembly: GCA_046757105.1. Taxonomy (GTDB): domain Bacteria; phylum Krumholzibacteriota; class Krumholzibacteriia; genus JBHHXQ01. The sequence continues at coordinate 2,081 of JBHHXQ010000048.1, read as the reverse complement.
GGCGTCCGCCAGCTCGACGTCGTACACCCACGCCAGCGGCGTGTGGCGCGGCACCGGCAGGCGGTAGGTCTCGGGCCTGGCCCGGCGCGGGTACAGCATGTGGATCTCGGAAGGCAGGTGCGCCTCGAGCCACGCCACGCGTGCCACACTCGGCAGCCGCCGCACGAGGTCGAGTGAGTCTCGCCTGACGTGCTGCACCCAGCCCGAGATCCACACCTCGCGGGAGCCGGGTGTCGTGTAACGCACCGTGGCGTGCAGGGATGGAGACTCTGCCGCCGAAGCGGAGCCGGGCGTCGAGAACCCCACCAGGAGAGACAACGCGACCAGCACACGCTCGAGCCCGCCTGCCCGCCCGCGGCCGTCGATCGCACGCCGCATCGGCCTACGACGCCGCGGTGATCTCGACGTTGGCGCGTGCAACGGTGAACCGTCCCTCTCCCGGAATCTCGACTTCCAGAACGCGCGCCAGGCTCTCGGAATCGAGCTGCTGGAGCGGCGCCGGCAGCTCCACGACCCGCCCCAGCACCTGGGTGGTCGTGCGACGCAGTCGGCCGCGCCGATGACATGGATCGTCTCCGGATCGAGCGCCACTACCCTGTCTCACCGATCTGTTCGCCGTACTGCTCGGCGGTCAGAAGCCGCCCGGTTCCGCTCGAGTCACCGAGCCGCAGCTTCAGGATCCAGCCGTCCTCGTACGGGCTCGAGTTGATGAGCGTCGGCGCATCCTGCAGCTGCGCGTTCACCTCGATCACCTCACCCGAGAGCGGCGCATAGAGGTCCTCGACGGTCTTGACGGCTTCGATGGTGCCGAACGGCTCAGCCTGAGTGAGCGTGTCGCCTTCCTGCGGCAGCTCCACGTAGACGATGTCTCCGAGCTCCGATTGCGCGAAGTCGGTGATCCCGACCGTCGCGGTGCCGTCCTCGGCCAGTTTCACCCACTCGTGCTCTGCCGTGTACTTCAGATGGCTCGGTGTGTCCGCCATGCTTCCGTCTCCTTTCTGCTCCACACCTGGCCCTCCCGTCGAGGTCCGTGGAGGTCGAGAAACCCAACTGCTGCGGTCGTTGTCACACGCCGGGTGCCGGCTTGTGGAACGGCAAGGGAACCCGCGTTGCCGGAACGTCGCGTCCTCGGATGGCGAGCGCCAGCGGTTCGTCGACTGCGGCCGCATCCACCAGAGCCATGGCGCAGCGGCGACACCACTCCATACCACGCGCCGGCGCAGCGTGGGCGCGTAGGTGCCGCTGGTGACGCGACCCACCGCACGACCACCGGCCCGCACCTCGAAACCCTGACGCGCGATGGCGCGCTCCCGCACCTCGAGACCGATGAGCTTGCGCGGCACGCCGGCGGCCTTCTGCCGCACCAGCGCCTCCCTGCCGATGAAGCGCGGCTTGCGCAGCTTCACGGCCCAGCCGATCCCCGACTCCAGCGGTGTCACGTCTTCGCCAAGCTCGTGACCGTAGAGGCGGAAGCCGGCCTCGAAGCGCAGCGTGTCGCGCGCACCGAGCCCGGCCGGTCCGAGCCCGCAGGAGCGTCCCCGATGCAACAGCTCCTCCCACAGATCGCCGGCACGCTGCCACGCCAGGTAGATCTCGAAGCCCAGCTCTCCCGTGTAGCCGGTTCGCGACACCAGGAGAAGGTCCTGGCCGCCGGGCAGGAATCGGTAGTAGGGCAGCTCGCGCAGCTCGCTGGAGAGATGCCCCAGGAGGGCCGCACGCTCCAGGATCTCGAGGCTGCGTGGACCCTGCAAGGCCAGCAGAGCCAGCCGGTCGCTGCGGTTCTCGAACTCGGTTCCGGGCTGCAAGTGCTCCTGCGACCACTCGACGATCTTCTTCGTGTTGGCGGCGTTCACCACCATCATGAAGTGCGCGCCGTCGAAGCGGTAGATCAAGGCGTCGTCGCGGACGCCACCCTGCTCGTTGCAGAACGCCGTATAGATCGCCTGGCCGTCCACCATGCGCGCGACGTCGTTCGTCGCCAGGTTGTCGAGGGTTTCGAGCGCGCCCGGACCGCTGAAGAACAGCTCGCCCATGTGAGAGACGTCGAACATGCCGACCGCCCGGCGCACCGAGCTGTGCTC
>JBHHXQ010000047.1:0-13059 GCA_046757105.1 Candidatus Krumholzibacteriia bacterium | reverse complement strand
CGCCAGCAGGTGCCCCGCGAGCACCCCCGCCACTGTGGCGGCTCCGGACGAGCCGAGCCCGCGGCTCACGGGGATCGAGTTGTCGATCCGCAGGTGCAGCCCGAATTCCGTCCTGCCGCTCCGGCGGAGAACGCGCTGCAGCGACGCATGGATCAGGTTCTCGCTGTCGCGGGCGATCCCCTTCGACTCGGGCCCCGAGAGCCCGATCTCGAGCCCCTCCGGACGAGTTTCCACCTCGACCTCGAGCGGCAGCTCCAGCGCCAGCCCCAGGCAGTCGAACCCCGGCCCCAGATTCGACGTCGACCCCGGCACTCGCACTCGCACTCGCATCTGGACTCCTTGGTGAGGTGTACGGCGCGCATCGCCAGGACTCTTGCTCGCGGACTAGTGTAGCCCAAGTGTAGCCCCATCCCGTCACCTGGCGCCGGTCCGTCGAACGCTGCGGCCTGCGTCCAGAGAGCCACTTGGGACAGCAGCGCGGTGCTCGAGCGGATCGGGTGGGGGTGACGTCGCGAGGCACGGAGGCCGGAGCAGGGCGAGCGCCGAGCGACCAGAGCGCGCAGGCGGCGGGCGCCGGGAGCGCTCGGCCCGACCGATCCGCCTGCCCGGCCGGCGTGAAACCGGTGGGCGTGCCAGCGTGTTCTCGGCGTTGACGCTGGCCGCACACCCGTGTGTCAGGAATTGCTGGAGACTCGGCGCGGAGGATGGAAGTGGGATGCACAGTTCTTGCAGCGGGTCGGGCAGCGAACCGATGGAGTGGAAAACCGCTTGCAGAATCCGAGGCCATCGTGCTAGCGTGGCCGTGACTGTAGCTGCTTTGAACACAAGCGGTTACCTGTTTTCGAAGGTGGCCCGGTGAGGCCCGCGCGGGAAGTCCCGACAGGCGTGGTCCAGACCACGGGGGGGACGTCCGCGGCAGCTCGGGCCGCACGCCACCTCTCGAACCAGGAGCTCCTGACACGGGTGTTGGATGGGTTCGGCGGGGGCGGAGCACGCGTCGTAAGTCTCTTCCTGGATCATTTCGGCAACCTCCGCGGCCTGGCACAGGCCACACACGCCGAGCTTCTCCGCATACCCGGTGCTCGCATCGAGGACGCCTTGCGCATCGAGGCGTGCCTCGAGCTGGGCCGGCGCATGGTCTACGGGCGGCCGCTCAGGCGGCGCGTCGTGGACGGACCGGAGGACGTCGCGAAGCTGCTGATGCCGGCACTGCGCGACCTGGATCGCGAGCACTTTGTGGCGGTTCTGCTGACGACGAAGAACCAGGTGATCGACGTGGTCACGGTTTCGATCGGATCGCTTTCGGCTTCGCTCGTGCATCCGCGCGAGGTGCTGAAGCCGGCCATTCAGGCCAGCGCCGCGGCGCTCGTGGTGGCCCACAACCATCCGACCGGTGTTCCGACGCCGAGCCGAGAGGACGTGGAGTTCACCCAACGGCTCGGCCGTTGCAGCGACATTCTCGGCATCCGACTTCTCGACCACGTGATCATCGGCGACGGAACGTACGAGAGCTTGAGGGCGAGCGGCCACTTCTGAAGCGGCAGCTCCCGGGTGGTTCGCAGACGGGACGGCAGGGAAGATGTTCAAGAAGTTCTCGAGCTGGATGTCCAACGAAGTGGCGATCGATCTTGGCACCGCGAACACAGTGGTTCACGTCAAGGGCCAGGGCATCGTGCTCAACGAGCCCTCGGTGGTCGCGGTCGACAACCAGACCCGCAAGGTCGTTGCCGTCGGCAATGACGCGAAGTCCATGCTCGGCAGGACTCCGGATCACATCACCGCGGTGCGTCCGATGAAGGACGGCGTCATCGCCGACTTCCAGGTCACCGAGATCATGCTCAAGGAGTTCATCCGCAAGGCGCAACAGAGGCGTCGTTTCGTGAAGCCGCGCATCGTCATCTGCGTTCCCTCGGGAATCACCGAGGTCGAGAAGAGGGCGGTCCGGGACTCCGCCGAGCACGCCGGCGCGCGCGAGGTGTTCCTGGTGGCCGAGCCGATCGCGGCCGCCATCGGCGTCGGCCTGCCCGTGAACCGCCCCAGCGGCAACATGATCATCGACGTCGGTGGCGGCACGACCGAGATCGCGGTCATCGCGCTCGACGGCATCGTCTGCGATACCTCGATCCGCGTCGGCGGCGACGAGATGGACGAGGCCATCGTGACGCACATCAAGAAAACCTACAACCTGCTGATCGGGGAGCTCACGGCCGAGAACATCAAGAAGACGATCGGCTCGGCGGCGCCGTTGCCCGAAGAGCTCGAGATGGAGATCAAGGGCCGCGATCTCGTGGCCGGCATTCCGAAGATCCTGCGCATCTCCTCGGTCGAGGTGCGCGAAGCGCTGCGCGAGCCGATCATGCAGATCGTCGACGCATTGAAGCTCTCGCTCGAGAGGTGTCCGCCCGAGCTTGCGGCCGACATCGTCGACCGCGGCATCGTCATGACGGGTGGCGGGTCGCTGCTGCGCGAGCTGGAGACGCTTCTCAAGGAGGAGACGAACCTGCCGATCAACACCGTGGACGATCCGTTGTCGTGTGTCGTCCTCGGCACGGGGAAGATTCTCGACGACATCGACTACTACGACAAGGTGTTGATCGCAGCGGGGCGCGACTGACCGATCGCGGCGGCGCGCGAACGCGTGATCGGGGCGGGTTCGACCGGGCGATCGGGCTGGGGATCTGAGCCGGCTGGACGCTGCCGGCGGCAGTGCGCGGGCGACCCCACGCGTGCGCGAAAACGGCCCGGAGCCCGGCGCGCCAGGACTCCGCCTGCGGAGTGTGGGGAAGGTGGAAGGGTGTTCCGGAGTCTGTTCGGACGCTACCGCGACCGCACGCTGTTTGCGGTGGCCGTCCTGCTGTCGTGCCTCCTCCTGACCCTCGACCAGGGGACCCAGGCGGACGTGGTGCGCGGCCTCGGGACCAGCATCTACGCGCCGCTCCAGGCCCTGACACGGAGTGCCGAAGAGTTCTTCGTGCTGCGGCGCGAGAACCGTCAGCTGCGTCGCGTCGTCGCCACGCTCAACCTCGAACGCCAGCGCCTGCTGCAGTTCCGCGACCAGGTCGACGATCTGCGTCGCGTCGCTGGCTTCGCCTCCGAACGCTTTCCGCTCCTCCTCCCGTGCGAGATCGTCGGCCGCTCCACGGACCATTTCCAGAACATGCTGCAGCTGGCGTGCGGCGGCGGTGACTCCGTGGCGGTGGCCATGCCGGTGGCCGCCTACGCCGGGCTCGTGGGGCGCGTGCGGCAGGTCACGGACGAGCGCGCACTGGTCGAAACGCTGGCGAGCCCGGGCATGGCGGTGAGCACCAGCGATCAGCGCAGCGGCGTCATCGGCATTCTGCGCTGGGTGCGCGGCAACCAGTTCAGCCTGGATCGTGTCGACGCCGTCGAAGACGTGCTGATCGGGGATCAGCTCGCCACCTCGGGTCTGGGCGGTGTGTATCCGCGCGGCATCCCGGTCGGCGTGGTCACTCGTGTGGAGGTCTCCCTGGACGGCCTGTTCAAGCAGGTCGAGGTGCGGCCGCACGTCGATTTCGCCGGCCTCAGGGATGTCTTCGTGGTGCGCCGCCTGGTCGAATGGGACGATCGCGCCCTGTACACGCCGGACGATAGCGAGCTTCTGCGCCGGCTCGGCGAGGGCGGGCTCGGAGCGTTGCAGGGGGGAGGCGGCTGAGGTGGGATTCCTGGGAGCCTTGCTGCTGGGGTACGCGGCGCTCGCACTGCAGGCGACGGTCGTGCCGTACGTGAGCATTGCCGGCATCCGGCCCGACCTGCCGATCGTCGCCACGGTGTTCCTCGCTTCGAAGCGTGGCGCCGGCACCGGCACCGTGGGTGGCTTCCTCATCGGTCTGGGGCAGGACCTCACGAACCCCGGCTTCCTCGGTCTCAACGCACTCGCCAAATCCATCCTGGGCCACTCGATCGGCAGCCTGCGCGAGCGCTTCGATGCCCGGACCGCGGCCACGTACGCGGCCATCCTGTTCGTGGCCACACTCGTACACGACTTCATCTACCTGCCGATCTTCACGCGTCTCGCCCTGTCCGAGATGTTGCTGGGGCTCGCCACGCGGACGCTGCCGACCGCCGTGTACACCGCGGTCGTCGGCATGTGGGTGTCCAGACTGTTCGGGTCGATGTTGGGAAGGAGATCGTACCGTCTTGGGAGGACACCTCTCGCGAGCCGATGAGGCTCGCACGGCGCGCACGGCCTACGCCATCGTCGTCTGCATCTTCACGGCTCTGGCGCTCCGCCTGTTCGACGTCCAGGTGCTGGAGCACCGCAGGTACGAGCGGCTCGCGCGTGAGAACCAATTCCGCGTCAAGCGCGTGGTGGCGCCCCGCGGTGTACTGCGCGACCGCCACGGCAGGAGCCTGGGAGACAACGTCGCCGAGTATCAGCTCTTCATCCACTCCGAGGTTCTGAAGACCGGCGACTCGCTGCTCGCGGCTCTGGCCGCGGACTTCGGCGTCGACACGACCGCTGGCCGGGAGCGCTGGAAGGCGCAGCGGGCGCGCCGCCGCCAGCATCTGCCGGTCAAGGTGCTCGGCAACCTGAGCAAGGCGCAGCTGTCGCGTTTCGAGGAGAACCAGGACCTCTACCCAGGGGCCTTCCTCGAGGCGCGCGGACGCCGGCGCTACATCCACGGTGACTTCGCCACGCACGTTCTCGGCTACGTCGGCGAGGTGACCCAGGAGCAGGTGGAAAGCTCCGAAGGCCCGCGCGCCTACCGGTTGGGCGATGTCGCCGGCAAGTCGGGCGTCGAGGCTCTGTACGAGGAAGTCTTGCGCGGTCTCGACGGGCGCCGCTGGGTGCAGGTCAACGCCGCCGGACAGGAGCTCTTCGAGCTGGTCGAGAAGGCGGAGCCGCCCGTCCCCGGTCACGACGTGTACCTCACCATCGACTTCGATCTGCAGCACGCCATCGAGAAACGCTTCTGGCCCGAGGGCCGGGCTGGTGCCGCAGTCGTCATGGACGTCCACACCGGCGAGCTGCTGGCCGCCGTCAGCAAGCCCGGCTACGATCTCAATCGTTTCAGCATCGGCATCTCGACCGCCGAGTACGACGCATTGCGCAGCGATCCGCTCACACCGTTGTTCAACCGCTACTCGGTGGCAGCGTACCCGCCGGGCTCGACGTTCAAGATCGTCTCGTCGACCGCGCTCCTGGAGCACCGGGTGGCGCGCACGAACGAGCTCAAGGAAGCGTGCCCCGGCTGGTACCGGGTCGGCAACCGCATCTTCCGCTGCCACAAGGAAGGCGGTCACGGCAGCCTGCGCATGCTGGGTGGCTTCGTGCAGTCGTGCGACGTCTACTACTACCAGCAGGCGCGCGCGCTCGGCATCGACCGTCTGGCGCAGACGGCGCGGCGTCTCGGGTTCGGTCGCCGCACCGGCTTCGCGCTCCCGGAAGTGGGCGGGCTCATCCCCGACACGCCGTACTACGACCGCACGCTCGGCAAGCGCGGCTGGACCTGGGCCGTGGCCGTGAACTGCATCATCGGTCAGGGCGAGGTGCTGGTCACGCCGCTGCAGCTGGCCCGAGTGGCCGCCGCGGTCGCGAACGGCGGCCGCCTCGTCCAGCCGCAGATCGTTCGGCGGGTGGTGGATGCACACGGACGCGTGGTGCAGTCCAGCACGCCGAAGTTCGAAGAGGAGACGTTGTTCTCGCCTCACGTGCTGCGCTTCCTGCGCAACGCGATGCTGCGGGTCGTGGCCGACGAGAAGGGCACAGCGCACTCGGCGCTGCCCGAGTCGCTCTTCGTCGCCGGCAAGACCGGGACGGCCGAAACGCCGGGAAAGCAGGAGGACCACGCCTGGTTCGTGTTCTTCGCGCCGCACGACAATCCGCAGATCGCGGGTGTGGTGATCGTCGAGCGTGCGGGTCACGGTGGTGCGGTGTCCGCGCCGATCGCGCGCAAGATCGTGTCGCAGCACTTCGGCATCAGGGACCGTGGTGTCGCCTACTGGCGCCGCCTCCCCGAGCTGCGCCGCAAGGGCTTCGTCCGGAAGGAGACCTCGTGAGCCAGAGCGGCGACGTCCTCGGCCTGCGGCGCTTCGTGGAGCGTGTGGATCAACCCGCTCTGGGTGCGATCCTCGGCCTCCTCGTGCTGTCGCTCGTGACGCTGTACAGCGTCACACACGCTCCGGGACCGCAGGAGGGCAGCCGGGCTCTGGACGTGGGCCAGTCCGTCTTCTGGCGCCAGACCGCATGGATCGCGCTCGGGCTCGTGGCGCTGTACTTCGGCTTTCAGGTCCCCTTCCGGCTTCTCGAAGCCTCGGCCTGGCTGCAGTATGCGGGTGTCCTGGCGCTTCTGGTTCTCGTTCTGCTGCTGCCGCGCGGCGTCGGCGTGGACCGCTGGATCCGGCTGGGGCCGCTGCAGTTCCAGCCGTCGGAGTTCGCGAAGGTGGCCATCATCTTCGTCCTGGCGCGGCATCTGACCGCCATGCGCGGCGACGTCAACCGGCTCCGCAACATGGTGGTCCCGATCCTGATCGTCCTGCCGCCGGTCGCCTTGATCCTGCGGCAGCCGGATCTCGGCACGGCGCTCGTCTTCTTCGCGATCCTGGTTCCGATGCTGTTCTGGCGCGGGCTGCGCGTGCTTCACATCCTGCTGCTCGGTTCGCCAGCCGTCAGCTTCCTGCTGCACCTCTACTGCCGCACCCAGCACGACGGCATGCTGTGGCTGTGGCTGCTGTTCGTCGTGCTGCTCTTCGGCGTGACCCTGTGGCGGCGCCGCTACCTGCTCGAGAACGTCGTTGTCTTCGTGTTGAACATCGGCGTCCATCTGCTCGAGCCCTTCCTCTGGGGACACCTGAAGGCGTACCAGCAGCAGCGCATCCTCGCCTTCTTCGCTCCCGAGCTCGATCGTCTGGGGCAGGGGTATCACGTGGCACAGTCGAAGATCGCCGTGGGCTCCGGAGGCTTCCTGGGGCAGGGGTTCATGCAAGGAACGCAGAAGGAGCTGGCCTTCTTGCCAGCCCGCCACACGGACTTCATCTTCTCGGTGGTGGGCGAGGAGTTCGGCTTCGTGGGCGCCTTGCTGGTCCTGGCACTCTTCGCGCTCCTGGTGCTGCGCGGCGCGGCTTTCGCGGCCCGGGCACGCAACGGCTTCGTGCGTTACGCGGCCTTCGGCATCGTGGCGTACCTGCTGTTCCAGGTGATGCAGAACGTCGGGATGACCGTGGGGCTGTTTCCGGTCACCGGAATCCCGCTGCCGCTCGTCAGCTACGGGGGAAGCTCCCTCGTCGTGACGCTGTTCCTGCTCGGGGTGCTCCTCAACCTCGGCACCCGCTGGCGCGAGTACTGAAGCGGCCTCCGGGTCATGGCTGTAAGTCTCTTGGCGGCAAGCAGTTGCGTTGATCCAGGCGATGAACCCCCCGGAGAGCTTGCATCGGCCCCGACCCCACGCCTTAGGATAGGCACATGTATCCGACGTTGGTGGAATTCGGTCCCCTCAAGCTGCACGCCTACGGCTTCATGCTGGCGGTCAGCTTCTTCTTCGGGATTCTCCTGGCGGCCCGCCGCGCACCCGCACGGCGTATTCCGGCGGACGTCGTCTTCGACACCGCGCTCGTCATCGTCTTCGCATCGATCCTCGGTTCGCGTCTCATGTACGTGTTCTTCCACATGGAAGAGGTGCACTCGTTCCTCGACGTGGTGGCGGTGTGGCGGGGCGGCCTGACGATGTACGGCGGCGTCCTGGCCGCCATGGCGGCCGCGGGGCTGTACGTGCGCCGGCGCAAGGTGCCGTTTCTGCGCCTGGCCGACGTCATGGCGCCCAGTCTGGGGCTGGGTCTCATGTTGACGCGCCTCGGCTGCTTCCTGAACGGTTGCTGCTACGGCAAGCCGACCGACTCCGCCCTGGGCGTGCAGTTCCCCGTCGAGACGCTGGTGGGTCGAGTCTTCGAGGAGAGCGCCCTGCACCCGACACAGCTCTACTCCGCGGCGACCGGCCTGTTCATCCTGGGTCTGCTGCTCCTGCTCGATCGGGGCCGGCGCCCCGAGGGGCAGCTGTTCGCGCTGTACCTCATGCTCGATGGCATCGGGCGTTTCGCGCTCGACTTCTTCCGCTACTACGAAGCGAATGTGTACGTGCTGGGTGAACTCACTGTGAACCAGCTCATCAGCATCGGCCTGTTCCTTCTCGGCGTGTTGCTCCTCGTGTACACCAGACAGATGCCGTCGGCGCGTGTTCCGGGCTGGTCGGCGGCGTCCCACGGGGGGCAACCGGTTCCGGCCCGCTCGGCCCGGTGAGCGCCCCCCTCTACATGCAGCTCGGCCCGCAGCGGGTCCCCTACACGGGCACGCGCACGACGCGCGTCTTCGGTGTGATCGGCCATCCGGTGCGACACTCCCTGTCGCCGCGCTTCCAGGGTGCGGCGCTGCGGTCGTTGGGTCTCGACGCCGTCTACCTGACGTTCGATGTCGAGCCGTCCGAGCTTGCGGCGTGTGTGCGGCGCATGCGCGAGCACGCGGTGCGCGGCACTCTGGCCGGCGTGAACGTGACGCTCCCGCACAAGAGCGCGATTCGCTCCGAGCTGGACGACCTGGACGGCGTGGCGCGCGTCACGGGCGCGGTCAACACCATCCAGTTCGAGAGCCCGGCGCCGGGCGCCGTCGCCCTGCGCGGCTTCAACACCGATGTGGCGGGCCTGATCCAGGCGCTGGCCGATGCCGGCGTGTCGCTGCGGGGAGTCCCCGTCGTCGTGGTCGGTGCGGGAGGTGCGGCAAGGGCCGCCGTGGTGGCGGCGTTGCGCGAAGGCGCCTCGGAGGTCCGGGTGGCCAATCGCAGCGTCGCGCGCGCCCGGGAGATGCTCGACGCCCTCAGCGCATCCTGGCGCGGCAGGCTTCCGCAACTGACCTGCGCGGCTCTGGTGCCCGCAGCCGGCGCGCTTCTTGATGGAGCGCGGGTGCTCGTCCAGGCCACCAGCTTGGGGCTGCGGGCGGCGGATCCGAGTCCGCTCGATCTGGCCGCGGCGCCTCCGGAGCTCTTCGTCCTCGAGACGATCTACAACCCCGCCGAGACCACCCTCCTGCGCGCGGCGCGCGCGCGGGGCCTGCGGGCCCGCAACGGTCTCGGCATGCTCGTGCACCAGGGGGCGGCCGCCCTGCGCATCTGGACAGATCGCCAGCCGCCCCTGGACGTCATGCGCCGCAGCCGCGGCCTCGACTGACGCCGGCCGCTGCGGAATCGCCCGCGCCTCCCGGCGCCCCGGACCTCCTGCTGGCACATGCGGCGATCCCTGCGGCAGCGGCTGGCGCGCGTCGTGGACGACCTGGTGGCGGCAGTCTTCCCGGCCGCCTGCCGCCGGTGCGGCGCGGTGCTGGAGGTGGGCGCCACGGGTGGCCCGGCGGCGGCCCGCCCCTATTCGGCGCTCTACTCGGGGAGGCTGCGCCGGCAGCTCGGTGCAGGCGTCTCGGTGCCGCTCCTGGTCCTGTGCCCCGGCTGCTGCTCGCACCTGCGACTTGCCAGACGCGTGTCGGGTCGTGCAGCTTGGGTTGGGGTGGTACACGTCAGCGCGTTCGAGCCGGGGCCTGAGGTCTTCGAGCTCGTGCACGCCCTGAAGTACGACGGCCTGGTCGAGCTGGCTCCATGGCTGGGGGCATTCCTGGCGGCGGCGGCGCGGCGTGCGCTGCCGGCCGGGCGCGAGGTGCGGCTGGTTCCGGTGCCGTTGCATCCCACACGGGCCGCGCAGCGCGGCTTCAACCAGAGTCTCCTGCTCACCCGCGAGGTCGGCAGGCGGCTCGCGGTGCCCGTCTGTGCCCGGCTCCTCGAGCGCCGTCGGCCAACGCCGCCGCTGGCGCAGGTGCCCCTCCGCGAGCGCAGAGCGTCGGTCCGTGGCGCCTTCGCCCGCACCCGACCCCTGCCCGCGGGCGACCCACTCGTCGTCCTCGTGGACGACGTGGTGACGACGGGCGCCACCTGCGAGGCCGCTCTCGAAGCATTGACTGCGGGCACGGCCACCCGGGCCATCGTGCTCAGCGTCTGCCGCGCGCGCGACACCGGAGGCATCCACTACCGAGCGACGGCGCTTTTGTGATAGAAGAAGCGGACGACAAGCACCCGGCATCTTGGGGAGGGACATGGGGGAGGGACATCGGATGAAGGTGGGCATCCTGACGGGCGGTGGAGACTGCCCGGGATTGAACGCCGTGATCCGCGCCGCAGTGCGCAAGTTCCACCGCGACGCCGAAGGCACGGTTCTCGGGATCCGCAAGGGTTGGCATGGAATGATGCACGGCCTTGCGGAGGAGCTCAGTCTGAGATCGGTTTCGGGGATCCTCCCGAAGGGCGGCACGATTCTCGGGACCTCGCGCACCAACCCGCGCAGCGAGCCGGGTGGCCTGGAGCAGGTCGAGGAGCACTTCCGCCGCCTGCGGCTCGACGCTCTCATCGCGGTGGGCGGCGAGGACACGCTGGGTGTCGCTGCGGATCTGCATGCACGCGGTCTCCGGGTCATCGGTGTTCCCAAGACGATCGACAACGACCTGCTGGGCACCGACTACACCTTCGGTTTCGACACTGCGGTCAACATCGCGACCGAGGCCATCGACCGTCTGCACACGACGGCCGAGTCGCACGATCGGGTCATCGTCGTCGAGGTGATGGGGCGGCATGCGGGCTGGATCGCGGTCGCCGCCGGGATTGCCGGTGGCGCCGACGTCATCCTGGTGCCCGAGAAGCCGTTCGACATTGTTGCGGTGTGCGAGGTGATTCGCCAGCGCCACGATCGGGGAAAGGACTTCAGCATCGTCGTGGTTGCCGAAGGCGCCAGGTTCGTAGACAGCCCCGGTGAAGACGGTCTGGTCAAGACCAGCGAGGAGCGCGACGCTTTTGGACACGTCAAGCTCGGTGGAATCGGCAACGTCGTGGGACAGCAGATCAATGAGCGCACCGGTTTCGATACGCGCGTCAGCGTTCTCGGCTACATCCAACGCGGCGGCACGCCCACCGCGTTCGACAGGGTGCTCGCGACACGTTTCGGCGTCCGCGCGGTCGAGCTCGCGCTGGAGGGGCGGTTCGGGATGATGGTGGCGCTCCAGGGCAACCAGATCGTGCCGGTGGATCTCGAAATCGTCAGCGGCGGCATCAGGACGGTCGACGAGTCGCTGTACAACATCGCACAGGTTTTCTTCGGTTAGGAAGACGTACAGATTCTCTCTGTGCAACGAGGCTTCGCAGTCCGACGGGAGGAGAACGCATGGCACTCAAGCTTGCGATCAACGGCTTCGGGCGCATCGGTCGCCTGGTCTTCCGACATCTACACGGGAACGGGAATGTCGAGGTGGTCGCCATCAACGACATCACGCAGCCCGAGACGCTGGGGCACCTGTTGCGACGCGACTCCGTGCACGGGCCGTTCCGGGCCGAGGTGGGTGTGGACGGTGACAACCTGGTCGTCGACGGCGAGAGGGTGCGGGTCTTGTGCGAGCGCGATCCGGAGAATCTGCCGTGGAAGGACCTCGAGATCGACGTGGTCATCGAGTCCACCGGGCTGTTCCGGACGCGCGAGCTGGCCGAGAAGCACCTCAAGGCTGGCGCCCTCAAGGTGCTGATCTCGGCACCCGCGAAGGGTGAGGACATCACCATCGTGAAAGGGGTGAACGATCACCTCTACGACAAGGACAAGCATCACATCGTGTCGAGCGCATCCTGCACCACCAACTGCCTGGCGCCGGTCGTGAAGGTGCTGCACGAGGCTTTCGGCCTGCAGAGAGGGCTCATGACCACCGTGCACGCGTACACGAACGACCAGCGCATCCTGGACCTCGTCCACGGGGACGCGCGCCGCGCGCGCTCCGCCGCGGTGAACATGATCCCGACGACGACCGGGGCAGCGCGCGCGACGGGCAAGGTCCTGCCGGAGCTCGAAGGCCATCTCGACGGGATGGCGATGCGCGTGCCCGTGAGCGACGGCTCGGTGGTCGACCTGGTCGCCACGCTCGGCAAGGGGGTCACGAAGGAGGAGGTCAACGAGGCCATGAAGGAGGCCGCGAGCAAGCCGCCGCTGCGGGGCATCCTCGAGTACTCCGAGGAGCCGCTCGTGTCCAGCGACGTCATCGGCAACCCGCACTCCTCGGTGTTCGATGCGCAGTCGACGACCGTTCTCGGCAAGGACATGGTGAAGGTCATTGCGTGGTACGACAACGAGTACGCCTACGCGCTGCGCATGGCCGAGATCCTGGAGGAGCTCGTCTAGCGACGCAATCCGTGAGGGATGCCGGGCGACCGGCAAACGTGGGGAGACAGCTGTGGCGAAGCTCGGCCTGGCGGATCTCGATTTCGCCGGCAAACGCGTCCTGGTGCGTGTCGATTTCAACGTGCCGATGGACGAGCAGCGGGACATCACCGACGACAGGCGCATCCGCGCCAGCCTGCCGACCATCAAGGCGATTCTCAAGAACGGCGGCACGCCGATCCTCGTCAGCCACCTGGGCCGCCCGAAGGGGCAGGTGGATCCGCGCTACGGCCTGCGCCCCGTCGCCGATCGGTTGACCGCCTTCATCGACGCGCCGATCAAGTTTGCCAAGGACTGCGTCGGCGACGAGGCACGGATGATCGTCGAGAGCCTCAAGGGCGGCGAGGTTCTCCTGCTCGAGAACCTGCGCTTTCATCCCGAGGAGGAGGCGAACGACGGGAAGTTCGCACGCGCGCTGGCCAGCTACGCGGACCTCTACGTGAACGACGCCTTCGGAACCGCGCATCGTGCGCACGCCTCGACGGTCGGCGTCACGCAGTTCTTCGAGCAGTGCGCGGCCGGAAACCTTCTGGCGAAGGAGCTGCGGTACCTCGGTGAGACGCTCGAGGAACCGCAGCGCCCGTTTCTCGGCATCATGGGTGGTGCCAAGATCAAGGGCAAGATCGACGTCATCGAGAGACTCTTCGAGAAGGTCGACATGCTGCTCATCGGTGGCGGCATGATGTACACGTTCTATCGCTCCCTCGGCTTCGACGTGGGCAACAGTCTGGTGGACGAGGAGACGATCGAGGTTGCGGGGCGTCTGCTGCGCGACGCGAAGTCGCGCGGCTTCCCGCTGGTCCTGCCGCAGGACGCCGT
>JBHHXQ010000046.1:0-13088 GCA_046757105.1 Candidatus Krumholzibacteriia bacterium | reverse complement strand
CAGCGCAGCGTAGATCCG
This sequence comes from Candidatus Krumholzibacteriia bacterium, assembly GCA_046757105.1. Taxonomy (GTDB): domain Bacteria; phylum Krumholzibacteriota; class Krumholzibacteriia; genus JBHHXQ01. The sequence goes on along the minus strand of JBHHXQ010000046.1, from coordinate 13,070 downwards.
GGCGTGCTCCACGCCCAGGTGTCCGGTGCCGAGCACCGCGACTCGCATCCGCAGCCTCCCGTGACGATCGCTGGGATTGCCGGCTCAGGTGTGGACGCCGCGCTCGGAGCTCTCGATGAAGTCCACCAGCGTGTGGACGTCGTCGTCGGCGCCGAACTCGGCGCGCAGCCGTTCCACCGCCTGGCTGATGTTCAGGCCGGAGCGAAACAGGAGCCGGAAAGCGCGCTTGAGCACCGCTCGGCGGTCGTCGTCGAATCCGTGCCGTTCCAGGCCGACGCTGTTCAGGCCGATCACCCGCAGGGGGTTTCCCGCGGCCTTGGCGAACGGCGGCACGTCCTTGGGAACGCGGCAGCCGCCGCCGATGATCGCATGACTGCCGATGCGCACGAACTGGTGTACCGGCGTCACGCCGCCGACGATGGCGTAGTCGAAGATCAGCACGTGGCCCGCGAGGTTGACGGAGTTGGCCAGGATGACGTGCGAGCCGATGCGGCAGTTGTGGGCCACATGGGCGTACGCCATGATCAGCGAGTGGTCTCCGACGACCGTGGATTCGCCGGCGATGCAGGCCACGTTGAGCGTGGCGTACTCGCGAATGGTGTTGTGGTCGCCGATGCGCAGGTATGTGGTCTCGCCGCGGTACTTGAGGTCCTGGGGTACGCCTCCGAGCGCGGCGCCGTGGAAGATCCGGTTGCCGCGACCGATGCTGGTGTGGCCCTCCAGCACCGCGTGGGCGCCGATCCGCGTCCCGGCCCCCACCGTGACGTGCGGGCCGATGACGGAGTACGGCCCGATCTCGACGTCGTCGTCGATGCCGGCCTTCGGGTGCACGACCGCGGTCGGGTGGATGTCCAGCATGATCACCTCTCGACGATCGACGACAGCAGGACGGCTTCGGCTACCAGGTCGCCGTCGACGTAGGTCTTCCCCTCCATCTTGCAGAGGGAGCGGCCGAAGCGCAGGAGCTTGAGCTCGAAGCGCAGCTGATCGCCGGGTCGCACGGGTCTGCGAAAACGCGCGTTGTCGATGCCGGTGAAGTACACGAGGTACCGTTTGGGATCGTCGACCGTGTTCAACAGCAGCACGCCGCCACACTGCGCCATCGCCTCGATGATGAGAACGGCGGGCATCACCGGGTGGCCCGGGAAGTGCCCCTGGAAGAAGGGTTCGTTGAACGTGACGTTCTTGATGCCGACGACGCGCTTGCGGTCCTCGAGCTCCAGGATGCGATCCACCAGGAGGATCGGGTAGCGGTGCGGCATGATCTCGAGGATGTCCTGGATGTCGAAGACGAGCTTGCGATCGGCGGCATGCCGTTCGTCGGAGTTCGAGGACTGGCGCAGGCGGCGGACGAACTCCGCGTTGCTCTGATGGCCCGAGCGCACCGCGATGATGTGGCCGCGGATCGGCAGCCCGAGCAGGGTCAGGTCGCCGATCAGATCCAGAATCTTGTGGCGCACGAACTCGTCCCGGAAGCGCAGCGGCACGTCGTTGACGATGTGGTCGCCGTCCACGACCACGGCGTTGTCGAGCGTGCCGCCACGGATCCAGCCGCGTTCCTTGAGGTCGCGGACGTCGTTCAGGAGCGCGAACGTGCGCGCCGGAGCAATCTCCTGTGCGAACGTTTCCGGGTCGACGTCGAAGCTCGCGTGTTGCGTGCCGATGACCGGGTTGTCGTAGACGATCGTGAAGCTGACCCGGAAACCATCGTAGGGAACGGCGGTGAGCTCGAATGTCTGCCGTGGCGCTGCCTGGCGCACGAGGCGCGCTTCGCGCAGGCTCTCCACCAGGGGCATGCAGCTGCCGTCGACCGGCTCCCCGGGCTCGCTGGCGTCGATCTCGATGATGAGGTTGTCGATCCCGAGCCCCGACACCGCGGCCAGGACGTGCTCGACGGTGTGGATCTGCACGCCGTCGCGCTCGAGCGTCGTGTTGCGCGGGACTTCGGTCTGTGCGGGCGCGAACTCGATGCGCGCCGGGATGTCGACCGGTGGATCACGATCGACGCGGCGGAAGACGATGCCGGTGCCTTCGGGCGCCGGCTTGAACGTCATGCGGGTGCGCGTCCCGGTGTGGAGGCCGATCCCCTCGACCGAGCACGCGCGCCCGATCGTTGCCTGCCGGCGGGTCACGTAGACCTCTCCTGCTTGCGCTCCAGCTCCTCGACGCGCCGGCGCAGCTCGCGCACGACCTGCAGGAAACGCGGCAGGCGAGACACCGCCGCCCGCTCCCGCAGCTCCCTGGCGTGGTGCTGGGCCGGGAAACCCGACACCGTCGTCCCGGAGGGGATGGACTTGCTGACGCCGCTCTTCGCCCCGATGGTGGCGCCGTCGCCGATCTCGATGTGTCCGACCGTGCCGGCCTGACCGGCGATCTTGACGCGGTTGCCGATCTCCGTGCTGCCGGAGATCCCGGCCTGGCCACAGAGGATGGAGTACTCGCCGATCTTCACGTTGTGCGCGATCTGCACCAGGTTGTCGATCTTCGTCCCCCGGCGCACGCGAGTGGTGCCGGTGGTGGCGCGGTCGATGCACGTGTTGGCGCCCACCTCGACGTCGTCTTCCAGGACCACGCGGCCGATGTGTGGGACCTTGTGCACGGCGGCGCCGTCGCTGACGAACCCGAAGCCGTCGCTTCCAATCACCGCGCCGGCGTGCAGGATGACGCGATCGCCGATCTCGGTCGATTCGCGGATCGTGACGTTTGGGTAGATCATGCACTCGGATCCGATGCGGCTGTTGCGGAGGATCACCGTCCCCGGCAGGATCGTCGTGCGGTCCGCGATCTCGACGTGGCCCTCGATGACGACGTGCGCGCCGATCGAGACGTCTCGCCCGAGCCGGACGCTGTCCTCCAGGATGGCCGTCGGGTGGATCGTCGGAGGATGCGTGAGCCGGACCGCTGCCGCGAAACGCCGCACCACGATCATGAAGGCCACGGCCGGATCGTCCACGCGCAACGCCGGTCGCTCGACCTTCTCGCTGTGGCCGACGAGAACGGCCGTCGCCCGGCTGTGCTTCAGCGCCGCGCGGTAGCGCCCCTTGGAGAGGAAGGTCAGGTCGCCTTCCTCGGCTTCCCGGATCCCCGAGACACCGGTGATCCAGGGGTTCTGCGTGCCGACGAGCTCGCCCCCCACCATGTCGGCGATTTCGGAAAGTCGCAGACAGACGGGTTCCTCACGCGGCTCGCGCGCCAGTTCGGCAATCTTGTTCAAGCTCATGGATCGATCCTCGGGATGGGCGGGTGGCCCGCACTCGGGTGCCCGAACTCGCGCCTAGTCGGCGGAGTTCAAGCGCTCGATGATCTTCTCGGTCAGGTCCACGCCTTCGGCGGCGTAGGCGATCCCCATGCTGGAGCTGTCGAAGATCATCGTGAACTTCTCCTGCTCGCCCACCTCGCGAATGATCTCGTTCACTTGCTCGAGGATGGGGCGAAGCAGTTCATCGTTCTTGCGCGCGGCCTCACCACTCGGACCGAAGACCTGCTGGTAGTACTGCTCGAGTTCGCGCCTGCGTCCCTGGAGCTCCTGCAGCTTCTCACGCTTCTTGGTGTCGCTGAGCATGAGTTCCTGGGCCTTGAAATCCTCTTCCATGGCCTTGAGCTCTCGGGATCGCGTGTCGAGCTCCTGGTTCCAGGCCTCCTTCTGCTTCTCGTACTGCGCCTCGGCGTCCTGATAGCCGCTGTACGACTGCAGAACGCGCGCGGCGTCGATGAATCCCAGCTTGACTTCTTGAGCCACGAGCGGCCGGGCCATGGCCGCCGCAATCAGGCACAGCATAGTCGCAGAAAAGAATCGAATTGGCAAGAGGTGCTTCATGGTCCCAATACCCCCACCATTTCAAGGCTTGAGCCGGCCCGAACCGCCTTCCAGACCGGGCCTGCGGATCGCGGAATCGCAGGGATCAGAAGAAGTTGCCGAACCGGAAGTGGAAGTTCCAGCCGTCGTTGTCGCGACCGAACTCGTCGACCCGATCAAAGCCGTAGGCGTAGTCCAGACCCAGCAAGCCCAGCATCGGAACCTCGATCCGAATCCCCAGCCCCGCGCCCTTCCGCAGGTTCGAGAAGTCCGCTGCCCCAAAGGAGTTCCACGCGTTCCCGGCGTCGAAGAAGAAGGCGCCGTGGACCTTCGGGCTGAACGGGTAGCGCAGCTCGGCGACGAAGATCGACAGCGCCTTGCCACCCACAAAGGCCGGATTGCCCTGCGGCACGATCTCGAACTCGTCGTACCCACGGACTCCGTTGAAGTAGACACCTCCCAGGCGGAAGAGCTCGTCGTTCGGCACATCGTGACCCTCGAGCCCCCGCAGCAGTCCGAAGCGCGATCGTAGCATGAGCGTGAACTTCGAGACGCCGACGCGCTGGTACCAGGAGAGTTCGAGCTCGTTCCGCAGGTAGCTCTCGTCCCCTCCCAGGAAGGTCCCGTACAGGTTCGTGGAGATCTCCGCGTCGGAGCCCCGGTTGGGGAAGAACGGGTTGTCGGTCGAGTTGCGGCGCAGCGTCAAGCCGGTGCTGAAGCGGCGCCGGTCCAAGGAGAGGTCCCGGCGGATGGAATCCGGCACCGTGGCGTCGAAGTCCGTGAAGCGGACGCTCTCGACCCGGTAGCGCCAGAACAGCGTCGTGAAGTCCAGGAAGTCGAGCCGGCGGCCCACACGCAAAGCCCCGCCGCTGCGCTTCACACGGTAGAAGTCGTTGATGCGCGAGCGCCCGGAGGTGTTGAAGAGGTCGAGCGTCACGGTCGTCGGTGTGTCCAGGAACCAAGGCTGGGTGAAGCTGAAGTTGATGTCGTTGCGCCGCTTGCTGAACTCCCAGCGGATGGACAGGCGCTTGCCGGTGCCGAACAGGTTCGTCTCCGCCATCTCGAAGAAGCCGGTGAGCGCGTTCACGGCGCTGTAGCCGGCCCCCGCGCCCAGCTGCCCGGTCTGGCGCTCGACCACCTGCAGGTCGACGTCGACGCTGCCGTCGTCGCGGGGCCGGACGCCTTGCGGCGGGATGTTCACGTCCTCGAAGAACCCGAGCTGGAAGACCTCGCGCATCGAGCGCATGAGCTTGGAGCGATCGAAGCGGTCGCCGGGCAGGAGGACGAACTCGCGCAGGATCACCTTGTCCTGGGTCTTGGTGTTGCCAACGATGCGCACGTGGTTGAGCCGCGCCTGCTGCCCCTCCTGCAGCAGATAGGTGACGTTCACGACGTTGCTGCGCACGTCGCGCCGCGGTGTCGCGGTGAAGTAGAAGTACCCCTGGTCCTGGTACAGCTCGTACAGTGCAGCCGTGGTGGCGTCGAAGGCGTCCTCGTTGAACGGCGCAGCCTTGACGAGCTGCCGCATGACGGTCGCGATCGTCTCGTCTTCGAGGACGTCGTTCCCGGTCCAGGTGACGTCTCCGACGACGTACTGTGGCCCCTCCTCGACGCGGATCCGGAGCGTGAGATCGCGGCCGTTCTCGCCCAGGTCCAGCTCGTGTCCGCTCACCTGCGCGTCGAGATGCCCGAGCGAACGGTAGTAGCGGGCGATCGCCTCGAAGTCCTTCTGCAGCACCTCGGGTTTGAGGTCACCGCCGCCCCAGAATCCGTCCTGGCTCGTCTCCATCTGCTTGCGCAGCTTCTTGTCCGGCACCGTCTCGTTGCCGGTGAAGACGATTCTCTTGATGGACGCCTTCTCACCTTCCTCGACGCGAACGAGGAGCTCGAAGTCGCCGTCCTGTGCCGGAAGCAGCGTGTCGCGAAGGGTGGCCCGGTAGTAGCCCTGGTCCCGGTAGAGCTCGGTGAGCTTGTGGAGATCCTGCCGGAGGTCCCACGGTGTGAGGAACGACTTCGCCCCGAGACGCATTTCGGAGCGCAGATCCGACTCCTTGATCTTCTCGTTGCCCGCGAATCGCAGGCCGGCGAGGCGCGGGAACTCCTCGACCAGGATGTGCAGCGCCACCCCACCGTCGACGATCTCCCCCTCGATCTGCACGTCGGCGAAGCGTCCCTTGCGCGTCAGCGTCTTGAGCGCGCCGGCAACCCGGCGCGGGTCGAAGCGGTCACCGGGACGCACCGCGATCCACTGCAGGATCTTCTGGGTGGAGACCTTCTGGTTTCCCTCCACCTCGATGCGCACGACCGCCCGAGCCTCCGGGGGCGTCTCCGGAACCTGCGCCGGCGCCGTGGTGGCCAGCACGACCAGCACCGCGCCGGTCCCCGCCAGGCGCCGCAGGGCGGATCGGGCGTGGAGCTTCAACCTGTTTGTTTGCAGTCTGTTTTCCATCGAAGCTTCGAGCTCTTTGTCACATCCCGGATCTTTGAACACCCGAATGTAGTCCCGGATGCCCGAAAACGGCACCGAAAAAACGGCCCGCGCCCCCAGGGCTGCCGGGCCGATCTGGTTGCCGCCGCGATCCCGGGGGCACGCCCCCGGAGGTGTCTCACGGCGTCACTTCACTCTTCTCCACTTCGAACACCAGGTGGTTCTCGGCGGCGTCGATGTGGATCTTCGCCCCCTTCTCCAGCTCTCCGATCAGCATCCTCTCGGACAGCGGATCTTCCAGGTGCGTCTGGATGGCGCGGCGCAGCGGCCGCGCCCCGAGGTTGGCGTCGAAGCCCTGCGAGATGAGGAAATCACGCGCCGCGTCCGTGTACTCGAACTGCACCTCCAGATCGATCAGGCGTTGCTCGAGATCCGAAGTCATGATCGTGAGGATCTTGCCCATCTCCGAACGGCCCAGCGGCTTGAAGATGATGGTCTCGTCGATCCGGTTCAGGAACTCCGGGTTGAACGTCTTCTTCATCTCCTCCTTGACCTTGCCGGCGATGTCGGCGATCACCTCGCCGTCGTTCTTGACGAAGCCGAGGCCGTGTCCCGCCTTCATCTGTCGCGCGCCGACGTTCGACGTCATGATGAGAACGGTGTTCTTGAAATCCACGCGGCGGCCGAAACTGTCGGTGAGCTGACCGTCCTCGATCACCTGCAAGAGGATGTTGTAGACGTCCGGGTGCGCCTTCTCGATCTCGTCGAGGAGGATGACCGAGTACGGCTTGCGCCGCACCTTCTCGGTGAGCTGGCCGCCCTCGTCGTAGCCCACGTAGCCCGGAGGTGCCCCGATCAGGCGGCTGACCGCGTACTTCTCCATGTACTCGGACATGTCGACGCGGATCATCGCCTCTTCATCGTCGAACAGGAAGCGGGCCAGCACCTTGGCCATCTCGGTCTTGCCGACGCCCGTGGGGCCGAAGAAGATGAAGGAGCCGATCGGCCGCCGCGGGTTGCGCAGACCCGCACGGTTGCGGCGGACGGCGCGCGACACCGCCTTGACCGCGTCGTCCTGGCCGATGATGCGCTTCGCCAGCTCTTCCTCCATGCGCAGCAGCTTCGCGGTCTCGGCCTCGGCCACGCTGGAGATGGGGATGCCGGTCATCTCGCCGACCACCGTGGCGATGTCCTCGGCATCGACGATGGCTTCCTGCTCCTTGCGCTTCTCCTTCCACTGCTCGTGGATCTGCCGCAGGCTGTCGCGCAGCTCCTTCTCCTTGTCCCGGTAGCTCGCCGCGCGCTCGAACTCCTGCCCCTGGATGCAGGACTCCTTCTCCTTGGCGACCTGCTCGATCTGCTGCTCGAGCTCGCGGACCCCGGCGGGAATGCTGCTGATCGACAGCCGCGCCCGGGATCCTGCTTCGTCGATGACGTCGATGGCCTTGTCGGGGAGGAAGCGATCGTTGATGTAGCGCTGCGAGAACTGCACCGCGGCCACCACGGCCTCGTCGGTGATCTTCGCACGGTGGTGCGCCTCGTACTTGTCGCGCAGCCCGAAGATGATCTTGATGGTCTCCTCTTCGGTGGGCGGGTTGACGAAGATCGGCTGGAAGCGGCGCTCCAGGGCGCCGTCCTTCTCGATGTACTTGCGGTACTCGTCGAGCGTGGTGGCGCCGATGCACTGCAGCTCGCCGCGCGCCAGCGCGGGCTTGAGCATGTTCGAAGCGTCGATGGCCCCCTCGGCGCCGCCGGCGCCGACGATCGTGTGCAGCTCGTCGATGAAGACGATGACGTCTTCCGACTCGCGAATCTCGTTCATGACCGCCTTCAGGCGCTCTTCGAACTGGCCGCGGTACTTGGTGCCCGCCACGATGGAAGCCAGGTCGAGCGTGACCAGCTTGCGGTCCTTGAGAAGCTCCGGAACCTGATTCGAAATGATGCGCTGCGCCAGCCCCTCGACGATGGCCGTCTTGCCCACGCCCGGCTCGCCAATGAGCGCCGGGTTGTTCTTCTTGCGGCGCGACAGCACCTGGATCACGCGTTCGATCTCCTTCTCGCGCCCGATGACCGGATCGAGCTTCCCTTCGTTGGCGAGACTGGTGAGGTCGCGGCCGAACTGATCCAGCGCCGGGGTTTCGCGCTTCTCCTTCTTGCCGGCACGGCTCGACGTGCCGATGCCACCCAGGCACTTCAGAGTTTCCTCGCGCACGCGCTTGCGGTCGGCGCCGAGCTCGATGAGCACGCGCGCCGCCACACCCTCGCCCTCACGAATGAGCCCGAGGAGGAGATGCTCGGTTCCGATGTAGTTGTGGCCGAGCAGTCGCGCCTCTTCCACCGAGAGCTCGAGCACGCGCTTGGCGCGGGGCGTGAACGGGATCTCCCCGATCGTCAGCGTGCCGCCGCTCGGAGCGACCATCTTCTCGATCGCCTGCTGAATCTGCTCGAAGGAAAGGCCGAGGTTGTGGAGGACCTTCGCGGCGATGCCTTCGCCTTCGCGGACGATGCCGAGGAGGAAGTGCTCGGTCCCGATGTAGTCGTGCTGCAGCCGGCCAGCCTCGTCACGCGCCAGAAAGAGAACCTTCTTGACCCGTTCGGTGAATCGATCGTTCATGGCCGGCCTCCCGAAGTTGCCACCAATATAACATCAGGCCTTCGAGTCCCGCAATTTCTTCCGAACCTGCTCGGCCCGCCACGCACCACGTTCCACCTCGCTGCCGTTCGAACCGGCCAGCACCTGCGCGTGGGCCTCCTGGCTCAGGTTCAAGATGTCGTTGAGAACCGCCATGGGAACTTCCACGATCTTCATTCCGTGTCCCAGCCGCAACAGCGAGGCGTGGTGCAGAGTCTCCTGGGAGCTCAGCACGCGCGCCTGGCTCAAGATCCCGAAAGAACGCCAGATGCGGTCCTCGAGCAAGGTCCGTGCCCTCGACGCCAGGTCCTCGCGGGCCTGCTTCTCCTTGGCGATCAGGTCGCGGGCCGCTTTTCGGAGCTTCTCCAAGATGTCCTTCTCGCCCACCCCCAGCGTCACCGCGTTGGAGATCTGGAAGAAGTTCCCGGTCGCGCTGCTGCCTTCTCCCTGGAACCCGCGCACGGTCAGATCGTTCGTACGCAGCGCCTGCAGCTCTTCCTCCACCCTCTGGCCCAGCACCAGGGCTGGCAGGTGCATCAGAACCGAAGCGCGCATTCCGGTGCCCGCGTTGGTCGGACACGCCGTCAGGAATCCGAATGTCTTCGTGAACGCGAAATCCAGCCGGCCGTCGAGCTCGTTGTCGAGCGCATCGCCGGCCGCGTGGGCACGCTCCAGGTCGAACCCGCTGCGCAACGCCTGGATGCGCAGGTGGTCCTCCTCGTTGATCATGAACGAGACGGACTCGTTGGCCGCGATGACCACGCCGCGGAAGCGTGGCGATTCCACGAGCTCGTGGCTGAGCAGCTGGCGCTCGCCCAGCAGCCGGCGGTCGAGGGGTTCCAGCGGTTCGAGAGACAGGCGCAGCTCTTCGGGGAACTGCTGCAGACCCTGTGTCTTGTCCAGGATCTCGCCGAGCAGATCGGCGCGCTCCGGCGCCGTCGCCTGCTGCGGGAACATGCGTCCGGAGAGGTTGCGGGCGAAACGGATGCGCGAGGAGAGCACGGTGTCGCTCTCCGGACCCTCGCCCCGCAGCCACACGCTGCGGCTCGCCAGCAGGTCGCGCACCTCCTTCATTCCGGCTTCCCCTCCGAATGCTCGGCCGGGCCGCCGTCGGGCGCTCGGCCCTCGCCGGTCGAGCCCGCCTGGCCCCCGAGCTGGGCTTCGGCGGTGCGGATGTCGTCACGCAACCGGGCGGCGCGCTCGTAGTCCTCGGCACGCACCGCGGTCTCGAGCTCCTTGCGCAGGAGGGCGATCCTGCGGCGCTGCTCCGATCGCACCGGGTCGCTGCGCGGCGACTTGCCCGTGTGGCGCTCGTGCTTGTGGATCTCGCGCAGCAACGGCACCAGTCGGCGCTCGAACGAGTCGTAGCAGCGCGGGCACCCGAGCCGCCCGCGCTTCCGGAATCGCGCGAAGGTCAGACCACACTGCGGACACTCGAGATCCACCCCGTCGTCCTCGCCCGGCGGCCTGGAGATCGTCGACATCAGCTCCTCGACCCCGACCAGCGCCTGCGCCGGCTCGTCCAGCAGGCCGCGCGATGCCGCGCACTTGCGACAGATGAAGAGCTTCGACACCTTCGCGTCGGCGATTTCGGTGTAGTGCACCGTGGCGCGGTTCTTCTCGCACAGATCGCACTTCTTGTTGCTCATAGCCTCTCGTCCACCAGGTCGATCGGCGCCAGACGCCCCCAGGTCAGCGCCAGGGTCCTCTGGGCCCGGCTCGCCAGGGTCGGGCTGTGCGTGGCGATCACGAAGGCCTGCTGGCGTTCGCTCGACAGGCGCTGCAGGAGGTCGTGCAGCGCCTCGCTCGCCTCGTGGTCCAGGTTGCCGGAGGGCTCGTCCGCGAGAACGATCTCCGGGTCGTTGATCAGTGCCCGGGCCACCGCCACGCGCTGCAGCTCGCCGCCCGAGAGCTCCCCGGGCCGGTGGCGGGCGCGATCCTGCAGGGCCATCTGTTCGAGAAGCTCCAGGGCCCGCCGGCCCGCCTCCGAGGCGCCATTCCCCGCGATCAGCGCCGGCATCATGACGTTCTCGAGCGCAGAGAACTCCGGCAGCAGGTGGTGCATCTGGTAGACGAACCCGACACACCGGTTGCGGAACCGGGCGCGCCGCCGGTCGGACGATCCGTAGAGGTCCTCTCCGGCCAGTTCGACGTGACCGGCGTGTGGATGCATCAGCCCGCCCAGGATGTGCAGCAGCGTGCTCTTGCCGCTCCCCGAGCGCCCGGCAACCGCCACCAGCTCGCCGCGCGCCACCTCCAGCTCGGTGCCGTGCAGCACCTCGACGCGGGACTCCCGACGCCCGAAGGACTTGCACAAGCCCCTGGCCCTAAGTACCGCCCCCACGGCAACTTGCCTCCTGGCGCCTGGTCGAATCTACGCCCCGCGGCCGCCGCGACGCAAGGTGGGTCCCGGCCGGCTACTCGTAGCGGATCGCCTCCACCGGGTCAAGTCGGGCCGCTTCCCAGCTCGGGTACAGCGTGGCCAGGAAGGAGAGCACGACGGCGGCGACCGAGACCAGCAGGAAGTCCGCCGGCCGCATCTGCACCGGCAGGGTGTCGATGATGTAGACGTCGCCCGGCAGGGGGATGCCGATGCGGTCGACGATCCGGCACCCGACCCAGCCCAGCAGGGTGCCGAACAGCGCCCCCATCAGGCCGATGACCGTCCCCTGGATCATGAAGATCGACATGATGCCGAAGCGCGTGGCCCCCATGCTCTTCAGGATGCCGATGGCCTTGCGCTTTTCCATGACGATCATGGTCAGCATCCCCACCACGGTGATCACCGCGATCGAGGTGATGAGCGTGAAGAGCAGGAACATCAGCTTGCGTTCGGTCGCCATCCAGATGAAAACGTTGCGGAACATGAAGATCCAGTTGTTCGTGTAGTAGCGGATGCCGAGCGCCTCGTCGATCTCGGCGCCGATGCGGTCGGCCGCGTAGATGTCGTGGACGCGCACCCCGAGGCCGTAGACGCGCCCTTCGAAGCCGAGGAAGTCCTGGGCTTCCGCGAGGTCGATGAACGCCAGCTGCGCGTCGAACTCGTAGAAGCCGGAGTTCAGGAAGCCCACGATGCGGAAGCTGCGCTGCACGACGTCGATGTCCTCGAAGCTCTCCAGGTCGGGCTGGTCCATCTGGGCGGAGAGGGTGACGACGTCCCCGAGGCTGACCAGCAGCTCTCGCCCCAGCTCCACGCCGAGAACGATGCCCGGGTAGTGCCTGCCGTCGGTTTCGTCGAGCACATCCGTGTCGAAGCCGAGGAAGTCGGGACGCACGGTCTGGATGACGCGCGTGGCCGCGGACTCCAGCTGCGGGTCGACGCCCAGCAGGATGCAGGCATGGAAGCGCTGCGTGACGCTGCCACCGCCCGTGAAGCTCAGCATGGCCGGGCGCCGCACGAAGGGCGACACCGCCGCCACCTCGGGCCGCTCGCACAGGCTGCGGCCGACGGCCTCGTAGTCCCTGAACTCGTCGCGCGACAGCACGAACACGTTGTAGTTCGTGCTGACGATCCGCCGCCGCACCTCGTTCTCGAAGCCGTTCATCACCGACAGCGTGAGCTCGGGCGCGGCCACCGCGAACATGACGCCCACGGTGGCGATGCAGGTGAGGACCGAGATCAGAAAGTGCCGGTGTTTGGGCCTCAGATACCGGAGGCCGACTTTCCACGCGTAGTGCACGTCGCCTTCCTATGCGGGATGGGTTTCGGTGTCACCCCGCTCGACCTGCGATCCCGGCGTGTCGTCGTGCGACGCCGCAGCGTCCTCGGGCGACTCTGGCCGTAGGGCCGGGAACAGCAGCACGTCGCGGATCGAACCGCTGTTGGTCATCAGCATGACGATGCGATCGATGCCGATGCCGAGCCCGCCGGCCGGAGGCATTCCATACTCGAGCGCACGCAGGTAGTCCTCGTCGAGCGGCTGCGCCTCCAGGTCGCCGCCGGCGCGCAGCGCCAGCTGGGCCTCGAAACGTCGGCGCTGCTCGAGCGGATCGTTCAGCTCCGAGAACGCGTTCGCGAGCTCCATGCCGGCGGCGAACAGCTCGAAACGCTCGACCAGACCGGGCTCGGAGCGGTGGTCCTTGGCGAGGGGTGAGAGCTCCTTCGGGTAGTCCACCACGAACGTCGGCCGCACGATCCCGGGCTCGACGAGCCGGCTGAAGAGCGCATCGAGGACGTGGCCGCGCTCGGCGTCCACCTCGACGTCCCCGCCGTG
>JBHHXQ010000045.1:0-13125 GCA_046757105.1 Candidatus Krumholzibacteriia bacterium | reverse complement strand
CATCCGCAGGCGCCTGCACCAGGACCCGATGAAGTACCTCCTGCCCACGAACGTCGTCGTCGACTAGAAGTTTCCGACTCCTTCGAACTTGGGATAAGCTGTGCCCCCCGAGCGCCGGGATGATGTGTCGAATCGGGTGGCGGAATCGATGCACGAAAGGGCTCTCTCCAGACGTTCCTTCCTGACGTTCCTCGTAAGCGTTCCTGTTCTGGTGACCCTCCCCTCGGGACTCGTCGTCGCGGCGCGCATCCGCGTCGCGGCGCTGCGCCACTGGCCCGACCCGGAAAAGACGCGCCTGGTCGTGGATCTGGATGGGGCGGCGCGGTTCGAGACCCGGGTGCTGCGCAACCCACATCGCATCGTTCTGGAGATCGCCGCAGCGGAGCTTCGCGGCTCGATCGACCGCACCTTCACGAACGATCCGTACGTCCAAGGGGTGGGCGCGCGCCAGAAGGACGGGGTCGTCGAGCTCGTGATCGAGCTGGCGCGAGCCTCGGAGCTGAACGCGTTTCCGCTGCCGCCGAACGAAGTCGGCCGGGGGCATCGCATCGTGATCGACGTCGCGCCGCGTCTGACGGCCGACGAGGAGGCTCGCAAGCAGGCGGAGATCGTCGAGGTGCGCGAAAGCGGTGACCGGGTCGTGGCGATCGATCCGGGGCACGGTGGCGAGGATCCCGGCACGGTGTGGGGAACGTCCCTGGAGGAGAAGGCAATCGCTCTGGATGTCGCGAGGCTGCTCGCGAAGCAGCTCGGCAGAGCCAACGGGCTGCGCCCCATACTGACGCGCAGCGGCGACTACTTCGTGCCCTTGCAGAAGCGTCAGGAGATCGCCAGACAGTATGGAGCCCAGCTGTTCCTGAGCCTGCACGTGAACGCGGCGCGCTCGCGGCAGGCCCGCGGTGCCGAGATCTTCTTCCTGTCGCTGAAGGGGGCTGCGGACAGAGCGGCGCGCGAGCTCGTCGATCGCGAGAACGCCGCCGACCTTGTCGGCGGGGTGCCCCCGGATCAGGTGAACGCTCCAATCGTCGACATCCTCATGGACATGACCCGCAATCACACCATGAAGGACAGCGAGCGCCTGGCCACGCTGCTCCTGCAGCGTCTCAGCGGGGTCCGCGGCGGTGCGGTGCGCGGCGTCAAGCAGGGTCCCCTGGCGGTCCTCAAATCCATCGACAAGCCGTCGGTTCTCATCGAGCTCGGCTTCTTCACCAACTCGACCGATCGCAAGCTTCTCGCCGACCCTCGAGCACACCGGCAGTACGCCAAGCAGCTCGCCAACGGCATCGCCGACTACCTCTCATGAAGGAAAGGAATCGTGGAGAGGCGCGCCGAGACGCTTCCCACTCGGCTTTTCGGAGGCCGGACGCTCCCGCGCGCACCTGCTGTACGCTCGGGTCGGGCGATTCCAGGAGTGCGGCTTGCGAGGGGCGGTCCGCGTGCTTAGAATGCGTGCAGCGCCGTCCGGGGAGACTTCCATGCATGACGGATCACGCGTTCGGATCGCCGCCATCGCGGCCGCTGTCGCCTCGATGCTGTTGCACGGCCCGGGGAGCGCCCAGGAGGTCGGGGTCTTCTTCGATGAGGGCGCCCAGACCTGTGTGGCGGCGGTCGAGCCGTTCGGGCCCGCGGTTCGGACCCACCTGTTCGTCTTCGCGGAGGACGGCACCGCGCTGAACGGCGCCATTCTGAGGCTCCTGCTGCGGCCGGGATTCCGTATTCGGAGCGAGCTCTGGCCGCGGAACACCACCCACGAGGGCAGCCTCATCTCGTTCAATGGCGTGGATGTGACGTTCGAGGGCTGCGTCATCGCCCAGGGCCCCGTCCTTCTGCTCAGCTTCGATCTTGTCGACGAGGGCCTGCGGCCCGGGCCCGAGCCGGACGTGGTCCTGCGCCTCGAAGGCGGCACGGTCGTTGCCGACTCCCTGACGCTGACCGAGCCGCACCTGAAGGTCTGCGATCCCGACGATCCCTTCGGAGAGGAGCCGCAGCTGATCGCAGCCAAGAGCATTCAGGCGACTCTCAACTGCACGGGCGACTGCCCCTGCGCGACGGCGATCGGTCGGAAGACGTGGAGCGCGGTGAAACGGCTCTTCCTGGAACGTTGAGATGCGCCTGCCAGCGAGCCTGCGTACGAACCCCGGTCTCAAGATCCTGTCCGTCGCGCTCGCCTTGTTGCTGTGGTCGTTCGTGCATGGCTCCAAGGTGACCGAGCGTGAGGTCGGCCTGCCGATCCGGTACGTGAACCTTCCCGACAGCCTGATGTTCGTCGAGCCGCCGACGGACGAGATGCGCGTCTTGGTTTCCGGCCCGGCCCAGGAGCTCTTCCTGCGCCTGCGCTTCATGCGCGACGTGGCGGCGGTCATCGATCTGTCCGGGGCGCACGCGGCGCAACACCGCATCCATCCGAGCCTCTCCCAGATCTCGCCGCCGTCCAATCCACGCGTCTCCTTCGTGCGCATCCTGTGGCCCACGACCGTCGAGTTCGAGATCGCCAGGCGCTCCGTGCGCGACATCCCGGTGCGGGTCGTGCTGCGCGGCGACGTCCCGGAAGGCTACTGCTTGACCGACTCGCCACACGTGGTGCCGCCGGTCATCACCTGCTCCGGTCCGTCCTACCTCGTCGACAGCATCGACGAGATCACCACGATGCCCGTCGAGCTGCCGCACCGGCGCGGTCGCTTCAGTGAGCGCGTCGATCTTCTCTACGCCGGCCAGCATCTGGAATGTGCTCCGGAGGATGTGCAGGTCGAGTTCGTGATGGAGCGCCTGCGCAACCGCGCCCTACCCGAAACGCCGCTCACCGTCGTGCCACCCGCGGCAGCCGAACTCTGGGTCGACGTCGACACGGCATATGTGTCGCTGACGCTCGTCGGCCCGGAGCCACAGATCGAAGCGCTGGATCCCGAGGACGTGGGGCTCTTTCTGGACGCGAGCCAGCTGCAGGCTGGACGCTACGACAGCCTGCACGTGATCGCGCGCTTCCCGGAGTGGGC
This sequence comes from Candidatus Krumholzibacteriia bacterium, assembly GCA_046757105.1. Lineage (GTDB taxonomy): Bacteria > Krumholzibacteriota > Krumholzibacteriia > JBHHXQ01. The sequence continues at coordinate 10,132 of JBHHXQ010000045.1, read as the reverse complement.
ACAGCTGGTGAGTCTGGAACCTGCGACCGTGGGCGTCACCGTGCACACCGACGACGAGGAGCTGCCCGAACCGGCGGGCGAGAACTCCAGCCCGCCCGTCCCGGAAGATCCCTAGGACACGCCGGAGCACCGCGACTGCTCGCGGACCTGCGCTGCGGTCCGGGGTGCCCGGGGACGGCCACGCCGGACGCGACGGGGCTGCCTTCCGCACCGCGGTCGGCCGGCGGCGGCCCTGCCGCGGCTTGCCAGGCCGGCGGGAGCGTGGCTATGATGCCGCCCAACGTCCAGCGCTGCTTCGGGTTGGGAGGGTGTGTCCGGCATGTCGGGTCGATGGCTGAGGCCCTGGTTGCTGCTCGGGGGCTGGATGCTCGTCATCTTCGGCGTCTCGTCGCTCCCCGACCTGGGAACGTCCGGCGTCGAGGCTCCGGGACTCGACAAGATCTTCCACATGTGCGAGTACGGCGTGCTCGGTTTCCTCTACGCCCGCGCCGGCCTCACGGATGCCGGCCGCTGGCGCAGCGCCTGGGGCGGCGCCCTCGTCGGCCTGGTCGTGGGCAGCCTCGATGAGCTGTATCAGGGGACGGTTCCGGGACGGGAGGTGGACGTGCTGGATACGTGTGCGGATGTTGCAGGAGCTGCGCTGGGGGCCCTCGCACGCAGAGCCTGGACGCGTCGCAGGCAAAGCCACATGCTCCCCTGAGCACACCGGCGCGCCACGCGGAGCGCCGCCGTACGACGTGCACTGCACCCGGCGCCGGTCGACTCGGCGTTGCGGGGGCCGTTCGACAGACCCACGTCCGCCACACGAAGGTCGCCATGCGGTTCAAGCGCCAACGCGGCACCCAGGATGTCCTGCCCGAGCAGGCGGTGTTGTGGCACTTCGTCACCACGTGCATGCGCCGCACGCTCGAAGCCTTCGGCTACGGCGAGATCCGCACGCCCGTGTTCGAGGACACGCAGCTGTTCGTGCGCAGCGTGGGGTCCGAAACAGACATCGTGCAGAAGGAGATGTACACGTTCGAGGATCGCAAGGGCCGCAGCCTGACGCTGCGCCCCGAGGGAACCGCCTCGGTGGTGCGCGCCTACCTCGAGAACAATCTGGGTCGTGAGGCGGGAGCGCGGCGTCTCTTCTACCTGGGGCCGATGTTCCGCTACGACCGGCCACAGGCCGGGCGTTACCGCGAGTTCTTCCAGGTGGGGGCCGAGGCCATCGGCAACGCCGAACCCGAGCAGGACGTCGAGATGATCGATCTGATGATGGCGATGCTGCACGACCTCGGGCTAGGCGGACTGGCGGTGGAGGTGAACTGCGTGGGCCACCCGGGTTGCCGGGTGTCCTACGAGGAAAGCCTACGCAAGGCGCTCGAGAACGAGAGCGGGGCGCTCTGCGAGACCTGCAACGAGCGCATCCGGAGCAACCCGTTGCGCGTCTTCGACTGCAAGAACAGCGGATGCCAGCGGGTCGTCGAGCGGCTCCCGACGCTGCGCGACCACCTCTGTGCCGCATGCCGGGAGCACCATGCGACGGTCCTCGAGGGCCTCGCGGCACTCGAGATTCCATACCGCGAGAACCCCAGGCTGGTGCGCGGTCTCGACTACTACACGTGCACCGCGTTCGAGGTCCACTACCCGCCGCTCGGCGCACAGAGCGCCCTGGGTGGCGGCGGCCGTTACGACGGCCTGGTGGAAGCCTGTGGAGGCCCCGCGACGCCGGCGGTCGGCTTCTCCTCCGGACTCGAGCGCATCCTGCTTGCGCTGCGAGAGACGCGCACCGGCGAGCTGCAACTCCACTCGGGGGCTCGGCTTCTCGTGACGCCGCTGGGCCGCAGGGCCCGGCTGCGTGCCCTGCAGATCGCCCGCACCCTGCGGGCGATCGCGCCGACGTCCGTGGACCTGTCCGACCGCTCGCTCAAGGCGCAGCTGCGCAGCGCCGCTCGCACCGGCGCACGGGTCGCCGTGATCCTCGGGGAGCAGGAGATCGAGCAGGGTGAGGCGATCGTGCGCAATCTGCAGGCCGGCGAGCAGACGGCGGTTCCGTGGCAGCAGGTCGCGGAGGCGGTGCGCGCCATCCTCGAGCCGGCGGGAGGGGAAGCATGATCTGGAAACGCACCCACACGTGTGGCGAGCTGCGCGCCGAGCACGCCGGTCAGGACGTCGTGCTGGCCGGCTGGGTGAACCGACAGCGGGATCACGGCGGGCTCACCTTCGTCGATCTGCGCGACCGCTACGGCATCACGCAGGTGGTGGCCGAAGCCTCGAATCCCGAGCTGCAGGCCCGCATCAGCCAGCTGCGCAGCGAGTTCGTGATCGCCGTGCGGGGCAACGTCCGCAGGCGCCCTCCGGAGATGATCAACGAGGACCTCCGGACCGGCGAGATCGAGGTCGTCTGCAGCGCGCTCGAGGTGTTGAGCCGCGCGCGCACCACACCGTTTCCGATCGACAGCGATCGCGAGCCGAACGAGGAGCTCAAGTTCCGCTTTCGGTATCTCGAGCTGCGGCGGCCGAGCCTGCAGCGCAGCATGATACTGCGGCACAAGGCGGTCCTGGCGGCGCGCCGCTACCTCGACTCGCAGAACTTCCTCGAGATCGAAACTCCGCTTCTCATCAAGACCACCCCGGAAGGTGCGCGCGACTACGTGGTGCCGAGCCGCTTGTACCCGGGCAAGTTCTTCGCCCTGCCGCAGAGCCCGCAGATCTACAAGCAGGTGCTCATGGTCGCCGGCTTCGATCGCTACTTCCAGATCGCGCGCTGCCTGCGCGACGAGGATCTGCGCGCCGATCGACAGCCGGAGTTCACGCAGGTCGATCTGGAGATGAGCTTCGCCACGCAGGAGGAGGTCTTCGAGGTCACCGAGGGCACCGTCGCCGCCATGTGCGAGGCGGCCGGACTCCCGCGGCCCGAGACGCCCTTCCCGCGCCTGCTCTACGACGAGGCGATCGAGCGCTACGGCATCGACAAGCCCGACGTGCGTTTCGGACTCGAGCTGCTGGACGTGAGCCCGCTGCTCGAGGAGACGGACTTCGACGCCTTCAAGTCGGTTCTGGAGGGGGCGGGGCGCGTGCGTGCTCTGCGTGCCCCCGGCGGCGCGCGCCTGTCGCGCAAGGAGATCGACACGCTGACCACGGTGGCCCGGAAGGCCGGAGCCCGGGGTCTCGGGTGGTGCAAGTTCGAGACGGACGGCAGCCCCCGCGGCGGCATCTCGAAGTTCCTGCGGCCCGAGGAGAGCGCGCGGTTGCGCGAGCGCACCCGCGCCGCAGCCGGCGACCTGCTGCTGTTCGTCGCCGACGAGCCGCTGCGGTCGGCCCAGGCGCTCGGCGCCGTGCGCCTGGCGCTCGCGGACGTGCTCGACGTCGAGCGTGCGCCGGGCCTGCACTTCGGATGGGTACACCGCTTCCCCATCTTCGAGCCCGCCGAGACCTCGACCGGCTGGGGGCCGGCGCACCACATGTTCACCATGCCGGAGCCGGAAACGCGCCACCTCATCGAGTCCGATCCGGGCGCCGTGTACGGGCAGCTCTACGACCTCGTCTGCAACGGCGTCGAGCTCGGCTCGGGCAGCGTCCGGATCCACGAGCCCGAGCTGCAGCACCAGGTGATGCGGCAGGTCGGGCACGACGACGACGAGATCGAGCGCAAGTTCGGGTTCATGCTGCAGGCGTTCCAGTTCGGAGCGCCGCCGCACGGCGGCATCGCACTCGGTCTGGACCGTCTGGTGATGGTTCTGATCGGCGGTGAGAGCCTGCGCGACGTCATCGCGTTCCCGAAGACGCAGCGTGCCTCCTCACCGATGGACGGCAGCCCCTCGGAAGTGAGCCCGGAGCAGCTTCGTGAGCTCGGCCTGCAGATCCTCCCGTCCGTTCGGCGCCGGTCCGCGGACGAGGTGTGAGGTCTGCGGAACACGCCCCGTCACGCCGGGCCGGCCGCACGCGGAGATCGTGACCGCAGGCGTAACCTGTTGGCTCGAGACAGCCTTGCGGCGGCGTCCCTTGACCGGGCCACGACCTCGGTGGTAGCTTTCCAGTGCAGGCCGGAGTGCACGCGCACGCTTCCGGCGACGCTTCGAGGGCACGGGGCGCTGGCCCTCGAGAAACCGGAAAGGCTCATCGCTGGAAAGTGAGTCTCTCAGCCGGGGCTCCCTGGACCCCGCCCGATCCACGACTCCCTCGCGGCTGCCGGACCCACCGGGAGCGGGGGGGTCGTTTGTTTTCGGCGTCCAGCCTTCCAGGGACGGACTCGAGGTGATGCCGCGTTGACGCGTGAGTCCTCCGTGGAGCGCACAGATACACTGTCCCTGGACGGCATCGAGCCCGTCGATCTGCTCGGAAGAAACGACCAGAACCTACGCGTCATCGAGAAATCGATGGCGGGACGCGTCGTGGTCCGCGGCGACCAGGTCATCCTGTCGGGTCAGAAGGACGATGTGCAGGAACTCAAGCGCGTCTTTGTCGGGCTCATCGAGATGGTGCGCCTCAAGCGCGCCCTGTCCGAGGACGACGTGCGCTACGCCATCCAGACCCGTGCGCATCCCGAGTCGGCCGCCAGCCTCGCCAGCCAGCCGGTGCTCCTGAACAACCGGCGCGAGTCGGTCGTGCCGAAGACGTTCGGCCAACGCGACTACCTGCGGGCCATCGACGAGCACGACATCGTCTTCGTCATTGGCCCCGCGGGGACGGGCAAGACCTACCTGGCGATCGCCGTGGCCGTGGCGGCGCTGCGCAGGCGCGACGTCGATCGCATCATCCTGGCGCGCCCTGCGGTGGAGGCCGGCGAGAACCTCGGCTTCCTGCCGGGGGACTACCAGGAGAAGGTGGATCCGTACCTGCGGCCGCTCTACGACGCGCTCCAGGATCTGATGGGCGAGGAGGCACTGCGCCGGGCCCTGGAGAACCACGTGGTCGAGGTGGCGCCGCTCGCGTACATGCGCGGGCGCACGTTGCGACATGCTTTCGTGATTCTCGACGAGGCGCAGAACGCCACGCTGGGCCAGGTCAAGATGTTCCTGACCCGTCTCGGGCCCGAGAGCCGGGCCGTGGTCACCGGCGACATCACGCAGATCGACCTGCCGCAGCCGAAGAAGTCGGGGCTCGTGGCCGTGCAGGGGATCCTCAAGGGCGTCGATGGAATCGCCTTCGTGTACCTCTCCGACGCGGACGTCGTCCGGCATCGTCTGGTCCAGAAGATCATCCTGGCGTTTGCCCACAGGGATCGGTCGGGAGGCGACTCCGGGCGCAACTCGGACACCTAGCCGTGCAGCTCAACGTGGTTCGCACGCCGGGGAGCCGCACGCCACCCCGGACGCTCGTGGTTCTCGAAGGTCTGGCGCGCCGGTTGTCCCCCTCCTGGTTGCGCGTGCAGCTCGTCCTCGGGGACGACGAGCTCCTGCGCCGGCTCAACCGCGACTTCCGCGGCCGCGACCGCGCGACCGACGTGCTTTCCTTTCTCTACGAGACCTCGCGGCGGTGCGAGGCCGGCGAGCCGCACGCCGAGGTGTACGTCTCCATGCAGCGCGTCCGGGTGCAGGCGGGCGAGGGCGGTCTGCCGCTGTCACGCGAGCTGGTGCTCGTGGTGCTGCACGGCCTGCTGCACCTGCAGGGCCACGATCACCACACCGCCAGCGACGCTCGCCGCATGCGAGCCGCCGAGGTGCACCATCTGCGCTGGCTGGTGCGGCGCTGGGGGTGGCCGCGCATGCAGCCCCTGGTGCCTCTGGATGGGACGCTGGCGCCTGGGACTGGAGGCCGAGGATGATTCCCGGGTTGGGCATTCCACTCTTCGTCCTGTTGACGGCGCTGTCGACCTACTATGGCGGCGCGCTGGCCGGCCTGGCGGCGCTCGGCCGGCTCGAGAAGGAGGACGAGAGGCCGGCCGGGCCGCCGGCGCTGACCGCGTTCATCCTCCGCGACGCCACCTCGGCCATGGCTGCCTGGGTGGTGGCCGGCTTCTTCTGCGGGCTGGCGTCGGTGCTGTGCCTGGCGAGCGTGGCCGCGAGCCTCCTGGTGCCCCGGTGGCCGGTGTTCGCGACCCAGGCCGCGGCCCTCGTGTGCACGACCGTCGCGATCCTGCTCGGGCTGGTGCTCTGGAAGCGTCTGGCCGAGGAGTCGCCGCGCGGTTACTGTGTGACGGCGGCGGCCCTCGTGCTCCCGGTCTACCTGCTCCTCTACCCGCTGCGGAGGCCGCTCGGCAACGCGCTGGCGCGTCTGTATCCGCCGTCGGCGCTGCGCGCCGGCGTGTTGTTCACCGAGGACGTGGAGGCCCACGAGAACGGCAACGGTCCGCGGCTCCTCGATCGGGACGAGCGCGAGATGATCGAGCGCGTGTTCCTGCTCGGTGAGACCGTGGTGCGCGAGATCATGGTGCCGCGCATCGACATGGTTGCGGTCGAGGAGTCGACTTCCGTGGCGGATTTCGTGAAGCTGGTGCGGGAGAAGCGGCACTCGCGGCTTCCCGTGTACCGCGACAACGTCGACAACATCATCGGTTTCCTGCACATCAAGGATGTGATCGCCCACGTCGATCGTCTCGGCCAGACGAAGCTCCACGACCTGCTGCGTCCGGCGTACTTCGTCCCGGAGACGAAGCGTGCCGACGATCTCCTTTCGGAGATGCGCGCCCGGCGCATGCACCTGGCGATCGTCGTCGACGAGTACGGCGGCACCGCCGGAATCGTGACCCTCGAGGACGTGATCGAAGAGGTGGTCGGCGAGATCCAGGACGAATCCGACAAGGAGCAGCCTCTGGTGAGCCGGCTGGCGGACGGCTCGTTCCGGGTCGATGCCAAGGTGGATCTGGACGACCTGAACGAGCGCCTGCGGGTTGCACTTCCGGCCGGCGATTACGATACCTTGGGAGGCTACCTCTATGGCCTGGCCGGGAAGATCCCGGCGGCAGGTGATCGGTTCAGGGGCTCCGGTCTGGAGTTCGTGATCGGTGGAGTCCGGGGCAAGCGCATCACGAAGGTCATCGTTCGGCCGCTGCCGGCGCGGACGGTCGATGGATCCGGGGGGGGTGATCCGGAATGCGGCGCTGGAAGCTGAGTTTCCGTCGCATCTTCGTGGCCGGGCTGCTGGTCACGCTGCCGGCCGTGGTCACGGCGTACGTCCTGTGGGTGGTCTTCGCCCACCTCGACGGCATCCTGCAACCGGTCATCGCGCGCTGGCTGCCCTTCCGGATTCCGGGCGTGGGTCTGGTCGCGCTCATCACACTCATCCTGCTGGTCGGGCTGTTCGCCAGCCACTTCATCGGTGAGCGTGTGGTGCGCGGCGTCACCGCGCGGCTCGAGCGCATCCCGCTCTGGAGTCCCGTGTACCGGGCGGTGCGCGACATCAGTGAAGTCTTCCTGCGCGACCGCTCGACGAGCTTCCGGCAGGTCGGCCTCATCTCCTGGCCGCGGCCCGGTCTGTACGCCATGGTGTTCGTGACCTCGGACGGGCCGTCGCCGGGGGACGAAGGCGTCGGGCGTTCCCTGGTCAGCATCTTCCTTCCCACCACGCCGAACCCGACGTCCGGTTTCTACATGATGGTGCCGCGCGACGAGCTGATCTACCTGGATCTGAGCGTTGAGCAGGCGCTCAAGGTGATCATCTCCGGTGGCGCGGCCTACGACCCTCGTGTAGAACTCATGCAGGACGAGCCGGCCTCCAGCGTGCCGGGGCGCACGGATTCGCGCGCGTAGGCAAGTCGCCCGCGCGGGCGTGCCTGGCTGGGCGGCTCGTGTTCGTGGTGAGGGAGGGCGCATGGCCGACTCCAGCATGGCCGCCCTGGCGGGTCTGTTCAAAGCGCGCATCCAGGAGCAGGACTGGTCCAGCCTCCGGGTCTACTCCCAGGACCTGCATCCGGCCGACATGGCCGAAACGTTGCGCTTCCTCGAGCCCGAGGAGAAGGTGGCGCTCGTCCGTGCGCTGGGCACCGATCTCGGCGCGGACGTGGTGGCGCTGGCCAACGATCGCTCGCTGGAAGAACTGCTGGAGGGTCTCGAGGACCGCGAGCTGGCCGAGATCGTCGAGGAGCTGCCCGGCGACGACGCGGCCGACATCCTCGGCGAGATGGATCGGCAGGAGGCCGACGCCGTCCTGCGCCTCGTGCGCGACGAGCCCACCCAGGAGGAGGTGCAGCAGCTGCTCGGCTACGCCGAGGACTCGGCCGGCGGCATCATGGACACCGACTTCGTCGCCGTGCGCGAGTGGGCGAGCCGAGACGCCATCGTCGAGTCGCTGCGCCGGCACGCCGACGAGGACACCGAGCTCCACGAGGTCTACGTCGTCGACGATGACAGCCGCCTGGTGGGCAAGCTGCCGCTCCTGCAGGTGCTGATGGCCCGCGACGACGAGGCCATGCGCGCCGCCATCGAGCGCGACGTCGTCAAGGTCACCGCCGACATGGACCAGGAAAAGGTGGCCGGCCTGTTCGCGAAGTACGACCTGGTCGAGGCTCCCGTGGTGGGGCCGAACGAGCGCCTGCTGGGGCGCATCACGGTCGACGACGTCATCGACGTCATCGAGGACGAGGCCAGCGAGGACCTGGCCAGGATGGCGGGAACGACCGAGGAGGAGATCGGTTCCACGTCGGTCTTCCGGGTCTCCCAATCGCGCATCCGCTGGCTCCTCATCGGGATGGCCGGCGGTCTGGTGGCCGCCTTCGTCATGGGGTTCTTCGAGTCGGATCTCGCGACCATGCCGTCCGTCTACTTCTTCGTGCCGGTGATCACTGCGATGGGCGGCAACATCGGGATCCAGAGCTCGACGGTGGTCGTACGCGCCCTGGCCCTGGGAGAGATCGACGTGCGTCAGATCGGCAGCCAGGTGGTCCGGGAGCTGCGCGTCGCCATGCTCAACGCCTCGCTCCTCATCCCGGTGCTCTTCGGAGTCACCTATCTGTGGCGCCAGAGCCTGCAGCTGGCCACCCTGGTGGGCATCTCGATGCTCGTGGTCTTCCTCTACTCCGCGCTCGTGGGCGCAGTCGTGCCGATGCTCCTGGCGCGCAGGGGGGTGGATCCGGCGATCGCCACGGGCCCGTTCATCACCACGTCGAACGACATCATCGGCGTGTGCATCTACCTCGGGTTCGTGAGCCTCGCGTTCCGCTGGGCCGCCTAGACCAGGCTCGGCGGCGGCTCGCCCCGCTCGGAGAGGCACATGATCGCAAGCGACCGCGGCCTGGTGCTGCGCACCTTGGCGCTCGGCGAGACGAGCAAGATCGTCAGCATCCTGGGACGCGAGTCCGGCAAGCTGCGTCTGGTGGCGCGCGGCGTGCGCGCGCCCCGGAGCCGGGCTGGGGCCTGCCTCGAAGTCGGCAACGAGATCGAGTTCGTCTTCAGCCAGAGGCCCGGGAGCGATCTTGGAATGTTGCGCGAGACGTCGCTGGTGCGGGCGTGGCTGGCCGCCGTGCGGCGGATGGAGACCCTCGGCGTGAGCTGGGCGGTGCTCGAGCTGCTCGAGCGGGTGATCCCGGACGGCGCACCGGAGGGAGGCCTGCTCGACGACGCCTGGTGCTGTTTCGAAGCGCTCGGGCACTGCGGCGATCGTTCCGGCACGCTGCTGCTCTTCTATGCCTTCGAGCTCCGGCTTCTGGAGCGGCTCGGCCTGCGGCCGGCACTGGCATCCTGCAGGATTTGCGGCACACCTCCTGCGGGGGCCGTGTACCTCGACGTCCAGGCGGCCGGCTTTACGTGCCGGACCTGCCGGGTCGCGAGTCCCGCGGAGCTGCGGCTGCCGGCGCCGGTGGCGGCCACGCTGCTGCACCTGCTGGAGCAGCCGTGGGAGGTGGCGAACCTCGAGACACGGGCGCACACCCGGCGCGCGGTCGGCATCGCCCTACACCAGCTGCTCGGGGCCCACGTGGAGCGTTATCGCTACCCAGTATCCCTCCGGCTGCTCAAAAAAGTGGACACCTTCCCGACGTCGGACTCGGCCTCATCCGGGATGTCGAGAACCTTGCGGTGAGGCTGTGTCTTGACAGGCCCAGATGCGCTTTGATAGCATCCCTGGCGTCAAATCCAACACGCACGCCCGGGGGCTCGAGCCCCACCGAACTCTGCGGAGGCACGGGCATCCTGGTTCCGACTTCGTCAAACGGCCTTGCGTACCTGTCGAAAGGGGGTGGGGGGCGGTAGTCCCGCACTGGGCTACCTCGAAG
>JBHHXQ010000044.1:0-13392 GCA_046757105.1 Candidatus Krumholzibacteriia bacterium | reverse complement strand
CTGAGGGGGACAAGGCGCGGCGTGTCGCGGTGACCTCCGACGGCAACACGGCCGTTGTCATACACAACCACAGCCAGAACGCGGCCATCATCGATGTCCCAAGCCAGAGCATCCAGGCGGTGGTTTCGCTCGGAGAGCGTCCCGGCGAGGTCCGGATCACCCACGACGACACTCGAGCCGTCGTCTCGAACCTTAATGACAGCTTCTGCTCCATCATCGACATCGCCTCGGCGTCGGTCACGGAGGTCACCATCTCGCGTCGAGCGGGTCACGTTGCTATCTCGCCCAACGATCACTACGCGTACCTCGCGGTAGTCGCGAGTGGCGACGGTGTCTGGCGCGTCGACCTGAACACTCTATCCGTTGACGGGCCGAAGATTCTCACAGGCAGTATGGGAGGCATCGGCTTTGGCTTCGACCAGGTCAGCGGCATGACCTTGAGCCACGACGGTGCTACGTTGGTCACGTGCAACAGTTACGACAACAACATTTCGATCATCGACACGGCATCCTGGGCGGAACTCGTACGTGTCCCGGTGGGCAGCTTCCCCGTGCGTGCCGCCTTCTCGCCCGACGACTCCAGGATCTATGTGTCGAATCGCGACGCCGACAGCATTACCATCGTTGACAACGCTGGGGCTGCATCAACGGCCATAGCGTCCGTGAGCGTTGGTGCCTTCCCGTTCGAGCTCACGACGAATGTTGCTGGCACCAAGCTCTACGTCGCGAACTACAACGGCAAATCGATCAGTGTCGTCGACATTCCGGCCAACACCGTATCGAACACCATCGCGTTGCCGCAACCCGGTGGCGCCGGGCAGCCCATGAGTATCGCCGTCGCAGGAGACGATACCGCGCTTTATGTCGCCGCGAACGGTGCGGACGTGCATCGCATCGACACTGCGACGGAGATGATCACGCATACGCTGAATACGGGTATCGCCCCAGCTCAGCTGGTATTCAACGACGCCACGCAGTGCGCCTACGTGGCGTCGCCACTTGGCGCCGATGGCTTATCCGTCGTGTGCCTCTTCGATAGCTGCGCCACGGACGTCGCCGACGGGACCGAGCAGTCCGGGAACGCGCTCGAACTGACGAGTCTCCCGAACCCCTTTGAACGCGGCGCGACCATTTCGTTCCGGCTACGGCGCCCGGCCGAACACCTGCGTCTCGACGTTTACGATGTCACGGGCCGACGCGTGGCCCGCATCCTGGATGGCCCGAGAAGCGCCGGCCAACACAGCGTCCCCTGGGAAGCTAGACGCCTCCCGGGCGGAGTGTACTGGCTGCGTTGTGAGGTGGACGGGGAGGTTTCGACGGCCAGGATCTCGTGCGTCCGATGAGCCGAGTGCTACCAGCATGATCTGTTCTTGGATGCGGTCCATGATCTCGCGCTCCTGGTCACCAACCGGCGGCCCGGCGCCGATCGCGTGCCGAACGCTCGGCCCGGACTACTGGTTCGTTCCCCGAGATGACCGATCGCCTGCAACGACATCCTTTCCGCGGTGCGGACCGATGGCGGGCCAGAGAACGCGTCATCACGGGGAGCCGGTGCGAACGAGTCATCCCGGGCCGCCGCAGGCTGCGCCGATCACTGCAGCAGGACGAGCTTCCGGGTCTGCTGGAAGTCCTCCGCGGTCATCCTGCAGAAGTAGATCCCCGAGGTGGCGGCGCGGCCCTGGCTGTCCCTTCCGTCCCATGTCAACGTGTGGCGGCCGGCCTCCATCGGGCCGTTCCAGAGCACGGCCACGAATCGGCCGGATGCGTCGAAGATGCGCACCGCGACGCGCTGGCGCTCCGGAACCGCAACCCGGATGCGGGTGACCGGGTTGAAGGGATTCGGAGCGTTCGGGTACAGGGCCAGCGCGGTGGGCACGGGCGGCGAGAAGCGCACGGACAGCACACCGAGCACCTGCTCGTCGCTTCCGGGGCCGTGTCCCAGGATCCTGTACTCGTACTCCACGCCGGGTACGACGGATTCGTCGAGATACGCGTAGTCCGAATAGCCTGGCTCGTCGCGACTCGGGATGCTGTTCGCGCGTTCCCAGGTGGTTCGGGCTGCTCTCCGGCGCTCGACTCCGAAGCCTGCGAAACCAGGAAGCGCCTTCCACCGCAGCCGCACCCCCGTTTCCTCGGACCTCGCCTCGAAGTCCATCAGCGCGACCGGCACGGGTATGCCGTCTTCGGGAATGGCCCGGACGGCATGGTTGTTCGTCGGATCGGCATCCGGGGGGCTCACGTCGATCACGGTCACGTGGATGTAGCCCGGAAGGTCCTGCACCAACCAGCCGACCTGCACCCACTGCACCCCCGGAACCCCGTCTGCGCTCGGCACCACGACCGCTTCCATGGCGATAGGTAGCCGGTATACACCCGGGAATTCGAACTCGAACACGACGACACCCGTGGCTTCCACGCCACCGCCGTTCTTGACGGGCACTGCGATCGCGATGGCGTCCCCCACGTCCGGCCACGGATCGGAGAACTCGATGTCCTCGTCGAGAACGAAGAGATCCGGGACCGCTCCTGCAACGATGGAGCGCGTGGCGCAGTTGTTGTCTTCGCGGATCTCCGGGATCAGATCATCCGGGTCGGCGCAGGCCTCGAAAACATGCGCTGTCGTCGATCCGGCCGGCGCCACCCAGGCGCTGTCACACGTCACCGTCCTGGAGCCACCCGCCGGGATACTTCCGAATTCCAGATCCGCACAGAGCGGCCCGCCATCGATCGTCAGACGCACGCGGACGTTCGATGCGTCCAGGACGCCGACGTTGTGGACGGTGACCATGACCGAGTCGATCGTGCCGCCCGGATCCGGATTCGAGTCCGACGGAACGATGTCTCCGGAGCCCACGGTGAGGTCGGGGCCGCTCACGCAGGCGACCCGGAGCGTCCGCTGGACGCCGTTGTTGCCTTCGTCGTACTCCGGCCACGACCCGTCCGAGTCGACGACGAACTCGACGGGGTGGTCGCCCAGCACGTCGAAGGCGTGGCGGATGGTGGCCGCGGCCGTGCTCCGGGGGGCGCAGGCTCCGTGGTGCCGCAGGTCGTGCACCTGCACCGTCCCCAACGACACGGTTCCACCCAGGTGATCCCGGAACTCCACTCGAACCGAGTCCACGGAGAATGCGCCGGTGTTGACCGCAACGCCGTGGAGCGACAGCGTGTCTTCAAGGCACGGGCTGCAGGACGAAAACATGCTGGGCGTCCCGGGCGGACATGCCGGGATGATCTCCGGGTGCAGCTCGTACGGAAGCGGACAGCTGGCCGCGTTGTTCGCACGCGACGTCTCGAGCTGCAGCGTGTCGGGATCCACCATCACGGACAACAGGTGCGGGGCGAAGTCCGTGCTCCAGGCGAGCGCGGAGGCCACCAGTACACTGTCGCCTGCGGGAAGGGGTCCTGCCGGCACGTCGGGACCCACCGGCAGACCGTCGAGCATGAAACGCACGAAGACCGGATCCATGCCGTCGACCACGCCGACGTTGCGAACGGTCGCCTGGAAGAGGATGTCCTGGCCGGCAACCGGTCTGTCGTCGGAGACGCCCACGTCGCACCCCGACACACTGTAGTCGACCCCCTCCTCGGGTGGTGGGCCCGGACAGATCTCCGCGCAGACCGTCACGGACAGAGTGTTGTTCGTCTCGTTGCACTCGTTGGGCGCGGCATCGTCTGGATCGACGACGAAAGAGAACTCGTAGCAGCGCGCCGAAGGGAACATGTAGGTGAAGAAGATCTCCTCGTAACCGCCCCTCCCCGACACCGCTCCCAGAGCCGCACTCTGGACCTCTTGGCCATCGACGAGAAAGGCGACGCGTGTGGGCGGGGACTGCGGGCAGCCCGTGTTGTGGACGCGGAACCAGAAGACCGTCGGTCGCCCGACACAGGGCGTCGTCGCGCCGGGCCGCACGTAGTCCGGGTCCAGCTCGTAGCAGCTCGGCCCTACGACCAGAGAGGAGATGACCGTGTTGTTGTCCTCTCGGAACTCCCAGACGCCGTCCTGCGCGTCGACGCGCGCGGTGAACCAATGTGTGCCCGGCGTGAGCGGATCCGTCGTGACCTGGGAGAGAACCACGGTCTGACCGGCGGAGAGAGGCCCGATGCTCTGCACTGCGAGCGCCGGGCCGCCGTTCGCAGACAGTGTCGCCACCGTGGCGGCCGCACCCTGATCCCCTTGGTTGGTGACGGACCACTGCAGCGTGACCGGATCGCCCTCGCAGGGTTCCGACGGCAGAGCGGTCAGGCTGATCGCCAGGTCCGGTCCGTGCGGAGGCTCGGTGCCGGGCTCGACCACGACGCGAACGTCGACGGAGGTGGCCCCGGTCAGCGTGGAATCGCTCACACCGATGGTCACCTGGAAGTCTCCCTCCAGTGCGGGGGCGTAGAAGCTCTGCGAGAAACCGCCCGCAGCGCCGGTGCGCGTCCGCAGATCCACGTCCCACGAGGGCGTCAGCGTCGCCGTTGCGCCCTGGACCGCAGGTGGCGGCAGGACGAGTGCGCCCAGGTACACGGCACGGCCGGAGAGCGTCACCCGGGTCAACGGAGCAACCGTCACGACGCCAGGAAGCTCCTGGACGTCGATCTGCGCAGTGACGCTCGGGTGACGGACCACGACCGAACGGCTGGCGCTGTTGTTCGCTTCGTTCCACTCCGGCGTCGAGTCCCCCTCGTCGACGTGCACGACGACGGCGTACATCCCGTACACGGGGAACGACCACGCGAAGACGACCTCGCCCGTGGTCCAGCCGCCCACGTGGGGCACGACCTCGGAATGCATCAGCTCCCCACCGGCGTCGTAGACGCCCACCGTGAAGTTCTCCGCAGCAGCAGACGAGGCGTTCGTGAAGCGCACCGTGACGGTGAGGGAATCACCTGGCGCTGGATCGGGATTCGAGAAGAGGATGTCCCGCGAGTGGACGGCCAGATCCGGCAGGTCCTGACGCACGCTCAGAGATTCCATCCATGCGGTCGTCGCCGCAACGCCGGTGGTGTCCACGGCAGAGAAGCGATACCCGTAGCTGTCCATGACGGGTACGCCGAGAGCGATCGTATGGAAGAACTCCTTCCCGTCCACATAGGTCGAATCCAGATCCAGGGGCAGCATCACGAAGTCCCCCTCACCGGGATCCCCGGTGTCGCCGTCGCCGTTCGCATCGAGATGCAGGAGCGGCTGTCCCGGTGCGGGTGGATCATCGTCGACGTCGCTGTAGACGACCCGGAACTCGAAGACCTGCCCCGGGGCGCCGAGGTTGGGATGCACGCCGTCGGCGCCTTCGAAGCCGGGCTGTTGTGAGAAGTCCAGGATTTGTGGCGTGTTGACATTCTGGATCACGAAAGAATCGCCGGCCACCGGAACCTGCGTGAACGTCGGAGGATCGCAGAGCGTCATGAGCGGAGCGTCGAGGAGCGGGCTGGTCGGCGGCTGGCCCGCCTCGACCGTGAGAACGTGATTCTCGACGGCGGATGTCGGAACGATCATGACCGTGTAGAGAAGAACGAGCCCGCTGCCACTCTGTTCGCAGGCCGGGAAGACGATGTTCGCGCGCCAGAAGGAGCCCGTGGGGCGAAACGGATCGCCCAGCGTCAGGGCGGCACCCGGGTTCGGCGTCACCAGCGTCGCCCAGCCCGCTGGGAGACCGTCGATGCGGAACTCCGCACCCGTCATCCCACCTGCAGTCTGACCTGCGAGCCTCGCCACGATGTAGAGCGTACGAGGGACCCCGATCGTGAAGCTCTCCTGCGATCGAGTCGCGTCCGGATCGGCAAAGAGACCGATGGACCCGTTCTGCGCGGGCGCAATCTGTGGTGTGAGGGCCAGCAGCCACAGGCCGATCCACACACCAACCAGCCGTTTCGACTTCATGGGGACACCCCCGGTTCGGGTGTGGACGTTCGTTCCGGATGGCAGTTCCGGGGAAACCGTGTGCCTGGATGCACGCGAGCCCGCGCCGCAGATGACCTCCCTGGACTCATGCCGCGAAACGGGTCACTCCGTTGTGATCAATGCACCAAATGATCACCCTGGGTGACGATCCTGGTCAACAGACCTTCGAGGTCCGATGATAGCCGGCTCGGGCACGCCGTGGCATTCATCCCGGCGTCGCGCCTGTTCCAGCCGGCGTCGCGCCTTCCACGGCCGGCGTCGGGGCGCTTCCGCCGCAAAGTCGCGGAGCCGCCTCGGCCGACATCGCGGAGCTTCCCCGGCCCCAGGCCGCAAGGATCATCGAATGCGCACGATTCGCAGCGATCGAACGGATCCGAGCGATTCGAGGCGGGCGAGATAGACTCCTGCTGCCACTTCGCGCCCCTGGTCGTCGCGTCCATCCCAGCGCACGGCGTGTACCCGGCGGAGAGGCGAAACTCCGTCGAAGAGTTGCCGGACCCGCCGGCCACGGACGTCGTGGATCGTCAAACGGGCCGACGCCGTGGATGGAATCGCAAGACCGAGCTGGATGGAGTCCATGAAGGGATTCGGTCCGCGGCTCACGAGAGCGATGCGCGGTCCGTCCGCCGGGAGATCGCCCGTTGCCGTGGGCGGCGCGAACGCTTCGCCGAGCGCCGACCACAGCTCCGGGCGCGAACCGTCGTACCCGAGCGCCCAGATACCGACACCGCCCAGGGCCTCGTTCCACACCGTGTCGTACTTGAGCGCCAGACTCACGTCGTCCTCGTGCCACCCCTGGCTCCAGTCCGGATCCGCGAAGCGATACCACGGGGTCGACGAGGCCTGGTCCCACAGCGCACCGTAGATCTGCGCCTCCCGGGCGGCTTGGTCGTACGGGAGCGCGACCCCCGGAGCCGTCGTGGCCGCCCCCGGATCGCCCGAGACGGCCTGCCATCGGTAACCATAGTAGGGAACGCCGAGGAGGATCTTGCCGCGCGGCGCACCCCAGAGGAGGTAGTCCTGGATCGTCCAGCTCACGTTGTACGGTCCCCATCCCGCGAGCGGCGCGACGGGACCGGTCGACGGGCTGCCGGCCCAGTGGTAGTCGTAGGCCATGACCATCAGGTGATCACAGCGCGCCGCCAGCTCGTCGTAGTCGAAGGCGTTCGCCCAGTCCACGGCGGGGGTCGCGATGCTCAGGTAGGGTTGCGCGAGCGCGGACCCGAGCGCGGCCTGCAGCTCGCCGAGGAAGACGACCAGATCCTGCTTCCGGCTTCCCGGCACACCCTCGAAGTCGACGTTGACGCCGTCCGCTCCACCTTGCAGCACCGCGCCAACGAGGTTGTCGATGGCCGCCTGGCGGTTCGCGGCGCTGGCGAGAAGGATGTCGAGCTGCGTGCCCGAGAACAGCGTCGCGGTCACCAGAACGCGGACGCCGTTCTGATGTGCAGCGGAGACCAGTCCGGACCAGGGCCAGCCGTGATCGCCGACGATCTCGCCCGCCCCGTTCATCTCGAGCGAGAAGAAGGCCACGGTGCTGAGCAGCGACCAGTCGTAGGAGAGATAGCTCGCTCCCATCCAGTAGGGATGGTAGCCATGCACCTCGTGCGTCAACCCCGAGACGAGCGGCTCGAGAGGAACCACGACCTCACGCCGTGAGTCCTCGTAGGGGATCCATCCTGCAGCCTCACGTTTCTTCCATGCTTCGAGCTCCAGCCGGTGGACGGACTCGAGTGAACGGTGCGCGGCCTGCCACGGCGACGCGCGCGGGCCGTCCGCGCTCACGCCCGCGGCAGCCACGAGCCCGGCGGCGCCGATCGCGAGGGTGCAGGTGACGAAACGCATCATCCGCCGATCATTCGGTCAGCCTCGGAAGCCGGCTGCGAACCGACGCGAGCACGAGGGGGTGCCCCATCCTACCCGATGTGGACGCCGCCGGGAACATCCCGGTGTCGCAAAAGCTTGTGCAAGCCTTCCCGAACGGCTATGAAGAGGAGCCATGGGTCTCCTGGGTGTCGTGCGACAGCCCCGTGTCCTCAACCGAAGGGGCGGATTCCGGAAGTGGTTCTCGGACTCTGGCTGCAGCTTGCCGGCGCCACGCTTCTGATCGTCGGGGGCGCCCACTACCTGACCCGGTCGGCGGACATCATCGCCGTAAGAACCGGCCTGGGTCATTCTTTCATCGGCGTGATCCTCTTGGCCACCGCGACGTCGCTGCCGGAGCTGGGCACGGGCGTCAGCGCCATCGCGCTGTACGACGCCACGGATCTCGCCATGGGTGCTGCCTTCGGAAGCAACCTGTTCAACCTGTTGATCATCACGCTCCTCGACATGTCCTGGCGCCGCGGTCCGATCTTGAGCGCCGTCAGCGGAACCGCACTTCTGGTCGCCGGTCTCGGAATCCTGATCATCGCCCTGGGCTCCGCCGCGGTCCTGCTGCATCACGAGAACCTCCTCCCGGGCAGCTGGCGCTTGAGCCCGGCGTCCTTCGTCGTCCTCGGCGTCTTCCTGGCGGCGATGTACCTCGTCTACAGGCACGAGCATCCCGCCGGCAACAAGAGGGTCAGCCGTCCGAAACGCGCGGGGAACGGCATGAGCCTGGCCCAGGCCTGCTGGAGGTTCGTGGCGGCGGCCGCCGTTGTGATCGGGGGCGCAATCTGGCTGTCGCGAACCGGCGACCTCCTCGTCCAGAAGCTGGGCTGGGAAGCCAGCTTCGTGGGAACTCAGTTCCTGGCTCTGTGCACGTCGCTTCCGGAGGTGGCGACTTCCTTCGCGGCGCTCCGGATGGGAGCGCTGGACCTCGCCATCACCAACGTCCTCGGCAGCAACCTGTTCAACATGGGTTTCGTGCTCTTCGCCAACGACGCGGTCTATGGGAATGGTGCGATCTGGAGCGACATCTCGCAGATCCACGCCTTCACCGGAGGCATCGCCATCATCATGACGAGCGTGGTCATCATCGGCTTGATGAAGAAGCCCGCCCGCGATCCCTCTCGCCCAGCTCGCAGCTACGGCACCTTCGAAACCTTCATGCTGATCGCGTTGTACGTGGCCGCCAGCGTGACGGTGTTCTACGCGGGCTGATGCCGCGCTTCTCAGGCGAGGGGCAGCGAGGTGACCTCGGCGCGCCCGCGCTCGGCCCCGTCCCCCACCTCGACCGCGGTGCTCGGTGAGGCGAATTCCCGTCGCACGTAGCCGAGCGCGACGGGTCGGCCGAGCTGCGGCGAGCGCGTCGTGCTGGTCAGCTCTCCGACGTTCGTGTCCTGCACGAAGAGCGCGCTGCCGCGTGCCGGCAACGCCGCGCCATCGAGAAGGAAGCCGCGCAGGTGGCGGTTCACGTGCCCCATGTGATGGATCCTCGAGATCGTCTCCTGGCCGAGGTAGCATCCCTTCGTGTAGCTGATCCAGCCCTCATCCAGCCCTATCTCCTGCGGGAAGCGTTCGGGCGTGATCTCGCGGCCGTGCCACGGAATGCCGGCCTCGATGCGACGGACGTCGAGAGCCTCGACGCCGGCGGGCCGCACCCCGGAGCTTCCCGACAGGATGGCCTGCCAGACGCTCGTGGCCTGCTGCGCCCGAACCCAGATGTCGAAGCCTCCCTCGCCGGAATGATCGCTGCACACGACGCGCACATCCATGCCGGAGATCGTCGCGTCCCCGTGCTGCAGCTCCTCTTGCAGCGACACGACGTCGACACCCACCGCCTCCAAAGCTGCCGCGGCCGCCGGGCCCTGAACGGCGAGAAGCGCCCAGGCGTCGGTGACGTCCTCGATGAGCGCGTCCTCCAGGATGATGCGCTTCCGCAGGCCCGCGACCATCTGCTCCGCGGGGCCGGGCCCGAGGTCGCACCAGATCTCGCCGGCGAGGCACAGCACGTGCAGACCGGCTTCCATCCTCCCCTGGACGGTGAGCTTGGCGGCACGACACCCGTGCCCCGGCCGCAGCGACTGGATGTCGTTCGTGAGCATGTTCTGCAGGAAGCGCACGCGGTCGGCGCCGCAGACGCGCAGCTTGGCGCGCGACGACAGGTCGAGAAGCGCCGCGCCGCTGCGCAGCGCCTCGTACTCCGTTGCGACGTCTTCGAAGCTGGCGGGCATGGACCAACCGTCGGCCTCGACGAACGTCGCACCCGCGGAAACATGTGTCTCGTGCAGCGGTGACGTGCGCGGCATGGCGCAGGCTCCTCCCGGAGGTCTCGGGCCGCGAGTGTGGCGCCAGGATCCCGGCCGCGAGTGTGGCGTCAGCGTTGGCGACCCTGCGCCAACGTTTCGGAATCCGGTCTCGAGCTCGACCTGGCCCGGCGCGATCCTACCGTCCCGAACCGCACCCCGCAACTCACGACCGGCCTCGGACATCTCCTGGACGCCATGAGCCCCGGACACCGCGAGGCGCCATGCCAAAGGCCGGCTTTCGCCGGTGAGGTGTCTCGGGGAGGAATTGGCTCGCACGCCGTTACTGCAGGCGCCTGTCATGCTGTCCCTCGAGGTGGCGGTGGCCAAGCAGCTCACACAGTCCATGTCGCAGGCAGTAGAAGGAGTACGAAGGCGACACAGGCGCGGTGCCCGGTTCTGCCAGGTCATGGATCCTGCGACCCAGCACAGGTCCGGCCACTTCGAAGGGACGCCCTCTCGGGAGCCTTGCGTGGCTCGTCACCGGTGGTAGAGTGGAGGTCGGCCCCGGTGCGGCGGCCCTGGCCCGGTAGGTCTGCATCGGAGAGTTCTTGACGGCATAACCCGCCAGTGGACCTGTCGGCCTGGATACCCTCTCGGCAGGGGCACACGTCGTCAGCCGGCCGCAGGTGACTGGCATGACCTTGGACCCCCCAGGAACAGAATCGAATGAAGCAACGAGAGAGGTCTCAAGGCTGCCTCCTCGGCCTCGCGGCGGGCGACGCAGTGGGCACGACCGTGGAGTTTCGTCCGCGGCCGACATGGTCGGCGGCGGCCCCTTCAACCTCCAACCCCTTCCCGTGGTCTGGAAGGATTCAATAGCAGTGCAGCACGTGCCGAAATGACATAGAATGTGCATGTCGCCATAGCGAACCCCGTTCTGGCGGATCAGACGAGAAAGGAGGAGGGCGATGCCGCGGCAATTCCGTGTGTTCATCACAGTCGCTGTGGCCGTCGTAGCTATCGCAGCGATTTCGTGCACGGTTGACGACAGCGCCAACCAAACAAGTCCGGTGGCCGCCGATGGTGGGGTTGAAGGGCTCGCATTGCGCGACGGGCACGCAAAGCTCGACGCAGCGGGCCACGCCGCCAAGCTCCAAGAGCGCCTGGAGCTGACCGACGAGCAAACAGTCCACGTCGAACTCGTCTTCCAGGAGACCTCGAGCACGGAACGTGTGGAACGTCTGAGAGGTATCCTCACCGACGCCCAGTTTGCTCAATACGAGGAACTCGCCCAGCGCTGTCGGAAGCGCAGCCTCGGACAGCACGCCAAGCACGGGCAACTGGACCCCACCGAGCACGCAGCGAAGCTCCAGGAATACTTGAGCCTCTCCAACGAACAGGCGGACCAGGTCAAAGAGGTCTTTGCGGCGTTCCAACCCCGCAGCCGTGAGCTCCACGCGCAATTTGTGGATATTCACCAGGCGGTGAAGAACAACACCGCCAGCCCTGACGAGTTTGCTTCCCTCAAGGCGGAGAGGGCTAGCATGAGGGACGAAATCGCTGCTCGCCTTGCGACCATCCTGACGGACGCGCAGTTCAGAGAGTACGAACAGCTGAGAGCACGCTGCGAGGCAGGCGGCCGCGGGTGTCCGCAAAAAGGCAGACAGGAATCGTAGCGCCCCGGGGGGCCGACCCAGGCCTGGATCAACCGACCGTACCGGTCCTCGAGTTGGGGGGCCCTACAACAATCTCGACCGGGGAGTGTCTCAAAGTCGTTGACACGTTCCGGCGTTTCATTGTGTTTCTCGGGAAGCGTCATCAGGAGCGTCTGGGCCATGAAATCGTCTCTTACCGGAATCTTGTTGGGTCTGCTTGTCGCGCTCTACGCAGAGTCCAGTGGTGCTTGTAGTTGCACAGAGTATCCGACCTTCTCAGAAGCGCTCACTGAAAGCGACGCCGTCTTCAGCGGAACAGTCACGCGTGTCACGCCCCCGGCTGGGCCGGCTTGTCGTCCGAACGGTCTCGGCAAGGCCGTACAAGCTGGAGGACCTGCTGGCGGGGGTGACCCAGGGCGGCCACCTTCCCGCGGACCTCCCAGCCGGTGACGCGGGAGGGCGGGAGGCTTGGTCGTGCCTCGCCACTACACGCCTGAGCGCGGGGATGTTGTCTGGCTGCGGTTCAGCCCTCAGCCGGGACACGAGCAGGCTGGGCATCGACCAGCGCTCATCATCTCGCCAAAGGCCTACAACCGGAAGGTTGGCCTGGCTTTGTTCTGCCCAATCACATCACGAGTCAAGGGCTATCTCCTTCGAAGTGGTTCTTCCCTCCGGTCTACCCGTATCCGGGTCGGTCTTGTCCGATCAGATCAAGATTCTGGACTGGCGTGTGCGTCAGGCACAGCGGATGTGCATTGCGCCACCCGAGGTCGTGGATGACGTTCTCGCCATGTTCTCCACGCTGGTGAGCGTGTGACATCGATGGAGATCCCGAACAACGGGATGCAGCCCACGGCGCTTCGCGCCGAGCTGATGCCGGAGCCGTGACTGCGACACGAAGTCGCTTCATGAAGCAGTCCCCGCTCCTGCGGAGACGGGACCACCCGTGCCACCGGGTGAACCTGGGCGCCTGAATGAAGAGCGGCGCCGACAACGTAGCCGAAGCGTGCATGCACGCGGGGAGGAGGTCCGCGAGGGTCTCGCCCTCCTGGCAACGTGTCCGTCCGGGGATCCCAGGGTGTGACCGGCGCGAACGTGGCGCCCGCGCCGACCGAGTTGGCTGAAGAAACCGCAGCCGGGTAAGGGCTAGGCACCCGCACCGATCTCGAGGTCCTGCGCGACGAGGTGAGCGTGGTTCGCTCTTCGAGGTCGCGCAGGGAGGGTGCCGAGACGCTTTCGCTTGCCTGCGCTGCCGGGGCCGGCCCTGGACGTCGCCTCGAGGTGACGCCGGACCTCGCGCAGGATCGAGCGGACCTGGTCCCGTTCGCCCTACTGGAGGAGGACCGCCTTCAGGCGCGTGTCGCGAGCGCCGGCGCGCAGGCGCAGGAAGTAGACGCCGCTCGGCAGCTCGCCGCGCAGCGTGCCGTCCAGGAGCGACATCTGGTGCCGCCCCGCAGGCAGGATCCCGTCCACGAGCGTGTGCACCAGCCGGCCGCGGGCGTCGTAGAGCACCAGCTGCACCGGACCGGAGCGCTCCACGCGGAAGCGCACGACGGCCTGCGGATTGAACGGATTGGGAGCCAGGCGCAGCGCCGGCACACCGGCGAGCATGCCGCCGTCTGCGTCGGTGGGCGGCGAGACCTCGACCTGGAGGGCCTCGGTGGCCTCGCCCTCGTCACCGTCCGAGTTGAGCGCCGACACCCGGTACGTGTAGGGACCCGGCTCGACGTCGCCGTCGACG